>JANPIE010000054.1:0-37416 GCA_031424835.1 Chitinophagaceae bacterium | reverse complement strand
GGTATTACACAGCCGTCTGTTGTGTAACCCGATATAAATAAAAGCGAATCACGTTTTTCAATGGACTCGGTAAAGGCGCGGTTGTTTGCATCGATAGCCGCCTTAACAGAATCGAGGCTGAAACCCGGCGTGATAGGTACGGGCGTTGTCTGGTGCTGGTTGCAGGCAGCAAGCATTGCAAAGCCTGCGGCCAGTAGCAATAATGTTTTCATATGCGTTTGATTTTTCCACAAGCTAGGGGATTAGAAGGCAAAAAGCAATAGGCGTGAGACGTCAATCGTGAGTCGTGAGACGTGAGTGTGAGGATCGTCAATCGTCAATCGTCAATCGTGAGGCGTGAGACGTGAGTGTGAGGTGAAATGTGAGAAGTCAGGCGGACGTTGCAACCTTAAATATCCCTGCCCTCACTCACGACTGACGTCTCACGCCTCACGATCCCCCCAAAAAAAACTCACTTCTCACCTTTCACCTCTCACTTAACCCCCCCTACAGCTTTCCATACAACGCCCGCAGCTTCTCCCTTGTCATAATCCTTTCCCAGTCTTTGCCTAACGCATTTTCCCAAAGGGGCTTCATGCCGAGGGAGACATTGATCATGGTATCGAATTGTTCCTCGGTGAGGCCTTTGCAGATGCCTTTGGGGATGTCGATGCCATTTTTTTCGACCATGTATTTGAATTCTTTTACGCCGGCAGGATAATATTCTTCCAGTTGGTCCATCACAATGCAATTGCCGATGCCATGTTTTGTACCAAGCAGGTAGCTCAATCCATAACTTACCGCATGCGCCACGCCTACCTGTGAGTAGGCGATACTCATACCACCCGCATAGGAAGCCATCATTAGCTGGTCATCACTTTCATCGTTCCAATGGTCCTTTTTTACGAATACTTCCTGGCATAACTGCAATGCTTTTTCCCCGTAGCTTTTGCTGAATTCATTGAGGAAGGTACCTTCAAGGCTTTCGATGCAATGGATATAACAATCCATACCGGTATAAAAACGCTGGTTAACAGGCGCGTCTTTTGTGAGTTCCGGGTCAAGTACTATCTGGTCAAAAGGTGTGAAGTCGCTGTTCATACCCAGTTTGCGTGTTGGGCCGGTGAGTACGGTGGTGCGGCTTACTTCGGCGCCGGTGCCGCTAAGTGTAGGAATACCCGCTTTGTATACACCGGGCAGTTTTACCAGGTCCCATCCCTGGTAGTCTGCCGAGGAGCCGGGATTGTTCATCATCAGCCCAACGGCTTTGGCGAGGTCCATGGTAGAGCCACCACCGATGCCGATTACCCCGCTGATGGTTCCAAATTCATTTTTTAGCTGGCTGGCCAATGCATCTACCTGGGTGGTCTTGGGTTCATAGGTAACATCGGCAAAGATGATTTTGTCCCTTCCGCGCAGCGGTATACGGTTCACCAGTGGCTTGCCGGAAAAAAAATGATCTACCAGGAATATCATGGGGGCATCTGCCTTGCGTTGCGGAGCGAGTATCTCATCGAGTTGGTTAAAACTCCCGCGACCATAAATCACATAACTAACCATTTTGAAATTGCGAAAACTCATACGGTTGTTTTTATAATGGTGATGTTGTGCAAACCTACTTTAGTTTAGCCTTACTTTCAAACTGCTGACGGGAACAATATGGCTGCCGGGTTGTTTAGTAACTTTTCTATGTATAACGGATTGCCCTATCTTTAAATAATGCATTGCCCTCAGAGGAAGCCCGGGTGGGTTTGTGTGCCCGGAATGTAAAAAAATAAAGGGCCAAAACGATTTTTTACATGTTATGAGCGATATAACTAACTGTATATATGCATCTCATGTTTGGTTACTGGATAGTAATATGTCCGGTAGTTTTTTTGATCTGATGAGCCCCGAGAACCTGATGGCCGGTGTGAAGTTTATGACGGTTTGTATTGCGCTCATTGTTATTGCTATCTATGTAAGGTTATTTCTCAAAAAGCGGCATTATTTCTATATCAGCAGCATTAATAAGCACCTGGAGGTATGGATCACCAATATCATCCTGGAAGAAACCACGGATGGCATACAGCTCCCCGCCAAATTTTACCGGATATTGAAAAGCAAGGTAGCCCGGCAGTTTGCAATTGATGAACTGATCAAATGCAAGAAAAATTTTTCCGGAACTGTGGCCAATACACTGGTGGAACTGTATGCACAGCTTGGGTTAAAAGAAGATTCACTTAAGAAGATCACCAGCCGGCAATGGCATATCAAGGCCCGGGGGATACAGGAGCTTTACCTGATGGACCAGATGGATGTTTTGAAAACCATTTACAAAAACACCAATAATAAACATGAATTTGTACGGATGGAAGCGCAAACAGGCGTGATACACCTCACTGGCTTCCCGGGTCTGCGATTTCTGGATGTGATCTCTTACCCCATTACGGAGTGGCAGCAGCTGAAACTACTGGAACAGTTGCGCCTGACCAATAAAAAAAACGACCTGTCAGAAGGAATTGCGGGTTGGTTACTCTCAAAGAATGATACCGTGGTCATTTTTGCTTTGAAACTCGCAGATGAATACCAGCAGTTTGCCGTAACTGATAATGTAGTGGAATGCCTGGTACATCCCAATGAAAAAGTACGGGTACAGGCAATCAAAACATTGATAAGGCTGGCGGACCAGCGCACACCTTCCATCTTACTCGGCTATTTCCGGAAAGAACGTTTTATGAACCGTGCACTGATGCTTGATGCACTGGCCAGTCTCGCAACAGAGGAACATACTGAGTTCCTGGTGAGCTTACTGGAAGACGCAAATAATATCATCAAACTGAAAGCGGGCATCGTGTTGGCCAATTGCTGCCCGGAAGGCATGGCCATACTGGAAAAACGGGCCATAGATGAACCTGAACCCTTTGCGCGTATCCTGCGTCATGTAAAGACCGTGAAATGATGGGCAATATGATCGTCAACATATTATTCGATATACTCACCTACGGAATATTTGCTTATTCCAGTTTACTGCTTTTGTCCTATCTGTTCATCGGCTTTTTCTCTATCGGCGAAACGCGTAAGTATATGCGTAAGAACAGTTTTACAGATTTCCGCGTGCTGGCTTCTTCTGTGCATGCGCCCACGGTGAGTATACTTGCGCCCGCTTATAATGAAGGATTGACGATTGTTGAAAACGTACGGTCCCTGCTTTCCATCTATTACACCAACCTGGAAGTAATTGTGATTAATGATGGTAGTAAAGACGACTGCCTTCAGAAAATGATACAGGCTTATGATCTGGAAAAAGTAGATTTTTTTGTAGACTATAAAATAGAAACCAAACCTGTACGCGGGGTTTACAAAAGCCGCAATAATATCCACCACAAACTACTGGTTGTTGACAAAGTAAACGGGGGCAAAGCCGACGCGCTTAATGTAGGGATCAATGTTTCGTCTAATGACCTGCTCGTATGTATTGACGTGGATTGTATCCTGGAACAGGATGCGCTGCTCAAAATGGTAAAGCCTTTTCTCGAAGAAACGAATGAGAAAGTGATCGCCTCCGGTGGTGTGGTTCGGATAGCCAATTCATGCGAGATAGAAGATGGCAAATTGGTAAAAGTGCGGCTGGCAGAAGACTACCTGCCGCGAATGCAGATACTGGAATACATACGTGCCTTCATTCTGGGAAGAATGGCATGGAGCCGGTTAAATGGACTGATGCTGATATCGGGTGCATTTGGCGCATTTGATAAGGAGATCGCCATCAAGGCGGGCGGATACGATCACAACACCGTGGGAGAAGACATGGAACTGGTTGTGCGGATGCGCAGGTATATGGAAGAAAGGGGTATTAAGTACCGGGTAACTTATATACCTGATCCACTCTGCTGGACCGAAGCGCCCAACTCCTTCAATATTCTCGGCCGCCAGCGCAACCGCTGGACAAGGGGCACCATAGAAACGCTGAAGTTTCACAAAAAGATGTTCTTCAATCCCAAGTACGGCGTGCTTGGGCTGCTGAGCTATCCTTATTGGTTCTTTTTTGAAATGTGCGCGCCGGTGATTGAGTTTTTTGGGTTCGTGAGTTTCTTTGTTTTTGCTTCTTTGGGTATGATGGACTGGGCATTTTTCTTCACTTACCTGCTATTCATTGTTTCGTTTGGGTACCTGTATTCTGCATTTGCCATATTCATGGAGGTGATCACCTTTCACCAGTACAAGCGGCGAACGGATATTATGGTACTATTGTTTACCGCGCTTACCGAGCCATTTTATTTCCATCCCTTTGTTGTGTGGAGCGCCATAAAAGGTTTTATTGATTACCTGCGCAAGAAAAAAGCCTGGGGCGAAATGACCCGGCAGGGTTTTGCTAAAAAAACAGATGGTGCTGCGGCGCCGGCGGCCATGGTAGCAGCCCCAGTGGAAGTGGTGCCTGAAATTATACCGGAGGCAATTCCGGGCGTGGTTGCCGAAGAATTGCCAACCAAAAAGCCGCCTTTCATTTCTGGCAGAGTGATCCCCGCATTCGGGCGGTTGCTGAATAAGGCATTTGATTCTTTCAGGTATTTTGCGGGCCATGCCCTTGTGTTGTTACTCCTGATGTTGCTTGCGCGCAGCTTTGAAATCATTTACGAAGTATCGGTACACGGCAAACCTGAGGCATTTAAGGATGTATTGTTGTATGCACTTGCCAAGGACCTGGCCTTTTTTGCACAGCTATGTCTTTTGTGCGTAGTACCCTTTGCTGTATTATATATGGTGCACAAAAAACTGGCAGGCATTGTATTTATCGTATTGGCCGTATTATTTGTGATGATGCAGGTGGCGCTGTCGCAGTATTTTGTTACGGCGCTGGTGCCTCTGGGAGCGGATCTCTGGTCGTATTCATGGGCGGATATCAAACAGACCGTGGGTGCAGCCGGCGGTATTCAGCCCGTGGTAGTGATCGGGATACTTGCCCTGTTATCCGTATCGGTATCCGCCTTTCTGTACCTGCCAAAAAAATTGCAACCCAATGGCGCACTTGGTACCATACTGTTATTGTCGCTGGCTGCTGCGGGCGTAAGGGACGTGGTGAGTGTGACCAATCAGATGCTGCCCGGCCAGGAATACAGCAATAACCTGGCACTTAACAAATCTTATTATTTCCTGCGATCCTCTTACCAGCATTTCTTTCCATCGTCTTTGGAAAATAATATTTATTCGGATAGCTATACCGGTGATGCGGCTATTGCGAAGTTGAATTATGTAGACGAAAAGAATTATCCGTTCCTGCATACCATCGATACTACGGCTGATGTACTATCTCCCTATTTTAAAAAAGACAGTACGCCACCCAACATAGTATTGCTGGTAATTGAAGGGCTGGGTCGCGCGTTCACCAATAAAGGCGCTTATCTGGGTAACTTTACACCGTTTATAGATTCCCTCTCTGGAAAAAGCCTGTACTGGCAGAATTTCCTGAGCGAAGGCGGAAGAACATTTGCGGTGTTGCCATCTTTACTTGGATCACTGCCCTTTGCCAATAATGGTTTTAATGAACTTGCATATTCCATGCCCGGCCATCTGTCATTGATGAATGTATTGCAGTACAACGGTTACCATACTTCCTTTTATTATGGAGGCGATTCGCATTTTGACAATATGGATCTGTACATGCAAAAAGCGGGGACCGATTCTATTTATGATGAGAAAACATTCCCTGCGGGCTATTCGAAAATGCCTGCATCGGCACAGGGTTTTAGCTGGGGCTATGATGACAAAGAAGTGTTTCGCAGGTTTTCCGAAGTAAGCGGTACCGCCCGAAAGCCTTATGCGAGCGTGGTTCTTACCGTTTCAACGCATACACCATTTATTGTGAATGACCAGGCGCGGTATATAGCCAGGTTTGAGGAGCGGATGACAGCGCTTGGATTTACGGAGAGCAAAAAGAAAGTATACCGCAATTACCGAAACCAGTATGCGAGTATCCTATTTATGGATGATGCCGTGAAAGAATTTTTTAGCCGATACCGTCAGCGCCCCGAGTTTTCCAATACGGTATTTGTTATTACAGGTGATCACCGGTTACCCGAGATTCCTATGGTCACCAAGTTAGACCGTTACCATGTACCACTTATTGTTTACTCGCCGCTGTTAAGCCGTACTGCGCAGTTTGCTTCTGTTTCCACGCATTTTGATATTATACCGAGTCTGCTTGCCTTGCTGCATACCAATTACCAATTGGAAGTGCCTGCAACAGCAAGCTGGATGGGCACTGGTTTAGATACGGCTAGGCAGTTCCGTAACCGGCATGCCTATCCACTTATGCAGACCAAGAATGATATAGTCGATTTTATAATGGGGGATTACCTGTTGAATGGCGGCGATCTTTACCGTATCAGCGACAATATGGGGCTTGATCTTGTGCGTGATGATATAAAGACCGGGCACCTGAGATCGGCATTTAACAGGTTCAAAAGAAAGAACGCAGAGTTTGTAAAGAGCCGGAGAATTGTTCCGGACAGTTTGTTACAAAAATTTTCCCGGCGCTAATTGAAGGCATTTAGCGTTTAAGTGTGGTGTAATAATCTTCCAGTATCGTAGTCACCAGCGGTCGGTACAGTTCCCAAAAAAAACTTTTTCTTTCCTGGGGGTCGCTGGTATTGTACATGAACCATTTTAGCATACGGATGTTCTTGAAATGCGATGACGCCAGTTCAACGGGGTTATCACAGAAGTCGCCGGAAAAATAAAAAAAACGGTAATCATCATCTACATGCGCAATTACGGCGGGGAAGGAAGCAGGGATACCGTTACGTTGTAATTCGGCTTTCCCTTCCTCGTTTACATGAAGATAGTAGCTGGCCAGCACTTTATTGATACGGGGGTCCTCGCGGATAATATCGAACCAGAAAGAATATTTCATCCTGTCAATCATGCCGTAATGATCCATTCCCTCTCTGGATGCATATATATGCGGCAGCGGGTTATGTAAATGCGTTTTGTTTTCGAGGATCACAATCCTTTCGTTGGAATGTACCAGTGCAATACCATTTTCTGTAAATGGCCAGCGCCCATTGTGTTGCCGCTTATAGTTGTCGATGAGCCATCTGGGGAGCTCTTTGTTTTTAGTGGTATCAAAAGAATCAAAATAGCGCCCGATCCAGCCCGACCACGCAATGCCAAACGTTTTTTCGAAACCTTTGCTTACTGCCGGATCCGTTGGCGAGCCAAGGCAATTGAATTCGGTGATGATCAGTTTGTGTTTGTTTCTGGCAAGTTGCAGCAGTGTCAGGTCCTGCGGACTCATTCCTCCATAAATAATGCCGGATCTTTCTTTGGCATCTCCTTTCCGGTACCATTCGTTATTGTAGATGCCATAGGTGTCTGTTAGGTAAACAGCATCTATGTCGCGGCTTAGCTGTTCCAGTTGATCAGGGTTAAATCTTTCAAGTCCTTTTAGGCTAAACTTTTCATCTTTTCCAGGGAAAAATCCATAGTAATCTTCGGTGCGGCTATACAACCGGTTATCGCTCTTCGAAAATTTTTCCTGGTTGAGTACCCAGTTAAGCGAAATATGTTCTTTTCCCTCTTTTGTCAAAACTGTTTTGTCTACTATGGCAACTACCAGTTTTCTTTTGGGCCATAGGTACCAGGCTACCAGCATAAGTACAGGAGCCAGCACCAGGAACAAAAGTATGAACCGGATGAACGGGGTTTTGCTGTTTCGTGTCAGAACCGGTGTAGCCATCCCAAACTGAATTGATATTGATTGCCCTTGGTGGCGGGCAGATATTCCTGGTTGAACCAACTACCATCAACACTGATTACACTGAATGTTGAGATTTTCTTTTTGAAAGACAATCCCGCTTTGTACGAGATAAGGTTAACCGGATTATCCAGTTGTATGGCATTAAAACGGTCATCGGGCGATAATCCATAACCCACATTGAAACCAAAATAATCATCGGCCCCGCCAAAATAGTAGCGGCCCAAAGCTGTATAGGACGCGGAAACAGTTTTGGTAAAAGTACTGGGGGTGATATATGTGCGTGCGCCGAATAACCAGCTCCTGTAATACTTACCAATGTAGCCAGTGTAAATCCAGGTAGGATCGCCGGTAAATTTCAGGTAACGAAAACCCAGTTCGGCCTCGTAGCTTTTGGGCAGGTTGATATACAGCGAAAACCCGCCGCGCCATTGCGGAAACACACCTACTTTATCTGAATATCCTGCACTGATATAGGTATAAAAGGTGTTGGATATCCGCGGGTATGATTCCAGTTCATACTGTACACCACTTTCTTTAAAGCGGTTGGCATAATTGATCCTGCCCGTTACCGAACCAATGCCCGTTCTTCTGGTATACTCGAAACTAGCGAGGTGCCAGGGATCAGCGAACTGTTTATCAAAGTATACATAATCATAACTCAGCCCAACCTTGTTTTTCGTAGACAGTTCTTTGATGCGTTCCGCAAGTGATCGCGCATCAGTGTTGTTCCGGTTAATGCCAATCAGTTTCTGTACAACTGTGTTTGCCTCTGTATATTTTCGTTGTGCATTCAGTATCCGGGCCTTTCGCAGTAAAAGTTCTTCAGAGGCAGGGTGATAGGAAAGGGAAGAGTCTGTCAGCACCAGTGCCCTGTCAAGGTTGTCATTCCAGTACTCAAGGTCGATCCAGGCAATAGCAGCATCCTGGTACGAGGGATTCGTTTTCAAAGCATCCGCAAAATAATACCGCGCGCTGTCAAGGTTATCTGTCCAAGTATGAATTCTTCCCAGAAAGATCTTTACATCAGCATAGTTTGGATTCTGTCGCAGGGCCTGGTAGAGATATTTTTTTGCCAGTTCATAATCTTTGTTGTCAAATCCGGCTTTCCTCGCCGCCACCATTAAGTCATCCGAAGAACTGCTGGCAGTAGGTATTGTGGTAACATCAGCAGGCTTTACCACAACAGTGGTATCCTTCTTTTTTTGGTTGCTTTCTTTAAAACTGTTCAGAAGCGCAAGGCCCTCCGTATGGTTGGGACTAAGGAACAGCAATTTCTGAATGGCCCGGTCGGCTTCATCGGTGAGGTTCATTGCATTTAATATTTTCGCCTCACGGAGCATTAATGCTTCGGATGTGGGATTATTTCGCAGGCCATTTCTGGTGATTTCGAGCGAGCGCGGATAATTATCTGCGAAATATTCCATATCGGCATAGGCAATCACCGCATCTTCATAATCGGGTTGACTATTCAATACCCGTTTGAAAGCTATGCGCGCACTATCATAGTTTTTGGTCCATGTATAAATGCGGCCCAGGAAAATACGGAGATCCGCATAATCCGGACTTATTTGCAGCGCTTTAAAAAGATACGCTTTGGCACGCGGATAATCACTGTTGTCAAATGCTGCTTTTTTGGCGGCCTGGAAAAGTCCATCGGAGCTGGCGGTATCTGTTGCCTGCGCGTTAGCCAGTACAGCGATCATACATGTGATCAGTATGCAAAACACACGGGGGATGATCTGTATCATTGCCATTATGGTACTCAATTTAAGTGTAAACCGGAACATGCCCAGAATATAAGTGTACCCTAAACAGTTAATATCAGGGATTGTTCCGGGCCATTTGTGCCGCCAGTCTTTTAACCCGGATAACCAATTCGTTAAGACTAAAAGGTTTGGTAATATAATCATCGGCCCCAAGTTCAAAAGCTTCCATTACCACTTTTTCCTGTTCCATAGCGGAGAGCATTATGATGGGTACATGCTTATGTGTTCTTTTGCGAAGTATGGACACAATTTCGAGTCCGGATACATAGGGCATCATTATATCCGTAATGACCATATCCGGATCCACCGCTTCTATCTTTGCCGCGGCTTCCCTGCCATCGCAGGTAGTAATCACTTCGTATCCTTCTTTTTTGAGTTTCAGCTCAATGGTTTTGAGCAGCATAGGTTCATCTTCGGCAACAAGAATTTTCATATAACTGTATAAGAATATATCTGGCGGTAAAAATAGATCATTTTTATTTGCTTGCTGCGAGCTCTTTGGTCAGCACCTCCTGCTCTTTCTGCAGGCTGGCGCGCATTTCTTCGAACATGGGCAGCAATGCTGAAACCTGTTCTTCTAACTGGTCAAGGTGGGTACCCTCCTTGGCATTCAACTCAATACTGCCAAGTAACTGTGCAATGGGATTGGCCTGCAAAATAGCCACTGCACCTTTTATTTTATGGGCCTGTTTGAACAGGTCGGTCCAGTTTTTATCTTTTGCCAGCGCAGGTAAAGCAAGCACTTCACCAGGTGTGTTTTCGAGAAACAGAGAGATCACATCCAGTAACGATTCTTTATCATCCAGCTCTTCCAGGAGGGAAAGATCGTAAAGTTTTTTGCCTTCCGTAACCGGTTCCGCAGCAACAATGCCCACATTATCTTCCTGGAACAAAAGGTTAACCAGCCTGCGGTAGAGGTCATTGAAATCAAATGGCTTCAACATGAAGTCATTCATACCTACCTGCCTGCATTTTTCCTGGTCGCCCTTCAAGGCGGTTGCTGTGAGGGCAATGATAGGGATGTCCAGTTTTAGCTGCTGGCGGATATAGGTTGCGGTCTCATAGCCATCCATTACCGGCATCTGCAGGTCCATGATCACCAGGTCGTATTCACGCCCCTGTTCAAAATATTCGATCGCTTCTTTTCCATGCGACGCAATATCATTGATGCCGCCTACCTTTTTTAATACAGAGCCGATAAGTTTCTGGTTCACTTCATTGTCTTCCACCACAAGAAACCTTTTGCCGTATAGTCTCCCGTTAACCACAACCACTTCATCTTCATTCCCTACCGATTGAGGTAATTCATAGGGAATCGTAAAACTGAATTCCGAACCGGTACCCACTTCACTTTGGGCACTGATATCACCACCTAATATTTCCACCAACCCTTTGCTGATGGCCAGCCCCAAACCTGCACCGCCGTATCCACGTGAAATATCCATGGTGGCCTGCGCAAAACTTTTGAATATGGTCTGCAGTTTGTCTTCAGGTATACCAATACCGGTATCCTGCACCCGGAAGGTTAGTGAAACTGTTTTTGCGGTTTTTTCTTTTATACTCACATGAACGTTTACCCTGCCCTTGTGGGTAAATTTAACCGCATTGCCTACCAGGCTCACCAATGCCTGCTTCAGGCGGTATGGGTCACCTACAATTGATGCGGGCACATCCCGGTCAATACGCAGGTCGAAAGAAAGTTTTTTTCTTGCCACTTCATGCGCAAACTGGTTCCTGATTACTTCCAATTGGTCATGAACCTGGAATGGTATTTTTTCCAGCGTGAGTTTACCCGCTTTAATGTTGGAGATATCAAGAATATCATTCACAATAGCCGTAAGGTTATTGAGTGAACGCTTGATCATTGAGGCAAACTCTTTCTGCTCATTGTTTAATGGGGTTTCCAGTAACAGCGTAGTCATACCATGAATGCCATTCATGGGTGTTCGGATCTCGTGGCTCATATTGGCCAGGAACTGTTCCTGCAATTCTTTTGCTTCCTCCGCTTTCTTCAGCGCAGATTCTAACTGTAAACGGCTCTCTGTGCGCTCTGTGATATCCGTAGCGATACCGCTTATGCCAAATGCCTGTTGCTTATCATCCAGCAAAGGAAACTTTACGAGTAACAGGTGCATCTTTCCTTCCGTGGTTTCAATCAGCTCCTCGCTTTCAATGGCAGTAAGCGTTTTGATTACCTCCTCGTCCAGGCGTTTATAATGATCCGCTCTTTCGGCAGAGTTGAAATCATAGTCCGTTTTGTTAATGACCATCTCATCTGTTAACCCAAAAACTTTTTTGAAGCGTTTGTTTACCATTATATAACGTCCCTGCAGGTCCTTGATGAATATAAGCGCTGTTGTATTTTCGATGATGGAACTCAGGCGGAACTCATTTTCTTTTCTTTTCAGTTCTGATTTGCCCAGTTCTTCCTCGATCATTTTCTTTTCCGTAATATCGCGCACCATACACTGGAAGCCCAGTATACGGTCTTTCTCAAATAGCATTTGTGCAAACTGTTCTACCCAGATGGCTTCTCCATTACGGCTACGGGTAAGAAAATGCATGGTGGTGGCGGGAATTTTCTTCATGAACTGGTTTGCGTAGAACATGACCACCCGTTCTGTCCATGCGGGGTCAATGAGCACGGAAAAATGTTTGCCTATTAATTCCTCAGCAGTATAACCGGTAAGATGCAAAACATGGCTATTGGCGAAACTGATGTTTCCGCTTATATCCGCGGTATACATTACCACTCCTGCGTTTTCGATAAGGTTCCGGTATTTGCTTTCACTCCGTATCAGGTTTTCCTCCGCCCTTCGCCGTAAAGTAATATCTGCATTGAGTTGTACCAGGATAACAATTACCAGGATAAACGCAAAGATTCCTCCCATCAGGGCCAGCATTACGCCGGTATTATAGTCTTTTTCATTTTTGGCTATGCGAACGGTGAGCAAGCGTTCTTCGTAAGCCTTCATGGTAGCCAGCAACTCTTTTATGGAAGCGGTAATCTGAACTGTTTCCCCATTGCTTCTCCTTTTTTGAAGCATAGTGGGAGTTACCACCGGCGAATTAATGACAGAATCCTGCAGCTGCATTTTTCTTTGCACCAGGGTTTCCAATGAGGCTGCGTATTGTTTTTCCAGGTCCGATTCGTTGCTGAGCGCCTTAATTTCCTTTACCGAGTCAAGTAATTGGCTGTGCAGTTGCCTAAGTATATTTATCCATTCCGGGTCCTTGGTAAGCAGGTAACCGCGGCTTGCTGCCTCGGTCTCCAGCACAATAAAACTGATATCCCCCAGTTTTTTTATGGAGGAATAGGTATTGTAGATGCCCAGCCGTGTTGCTTCCTGGCTTCGTTTCTGCTGGTAAAGTATACCCATAGAGCAGGTAAAGGCGACAAGTGAAAACACAAAGAGCCATCGTATCTTCTTGTCCATCCTGCGTAAGATATAGTTGAGATTGTTCTTCATAACGATCCTGGGGAAACAGGGGGCTCTGGAAATGTGATAAATATCGCGAAAATAAACGAGTCATTACTCAAACGCTATGGTGTAGCGTTTATTTCGTACGTAGCCATAAAGCAGGCAGTGCCTGAATGCAACTACAAAGTTCTGCGAAAAGGGTTACAAATAATCAACGGTATCCATATCCTTTTACCGTGTAGTGGTTTGGCTTGAGATAGTTTCGTATATTCCCAACACCAATTATTTTAAACGACTGCTATGCTATCTTATCCTGTACGTATTGCCCTTATTGCCGCGCTTGGCGGCTTTTTATTTGGCTTTGAAACGGCTGTTATATCCGGCGCGGAAAAAACCATACAGGGACTCTGGTCCTTAACCAGTTTCTGGCAGGGGTTTACGGTCGCGTCCAGTTTGATTGGAACCGTGATTGGTTCCCTTATTGCGGGTCAGCCTGCCAGGCTGTATGGGCGTAAAAAAGTATTGATGGCTGTGGCGGTCATGTACCTGTTATCAGCAATCGGCTGCGCGTCATCCTCCATATGGATATTGTTTATCCTTTTCCGGTTTATAGGCGGTATTGCGGTAGGGGCATCCTCAGTTGTGGGACCCATGTATATTTCAGAGATAGCACCCGCAAACCTGCGTGGACGGCTGGCGGGTTCGTTTCAGTTAAATATTGTGGCGGGAATATTTATCGCCTATCTCACCAATTTTCTGTTCGCTGACCTGGGAGAGAATTCATGGCGGTGGATGCTGGGCATAATGGTGGTGCCTGCCGCAATTTTCTGGATCTTGGTAAGGACCATACCCGAAAGCCCACGCTGGCTGATATTGAATAACCGTGATGCAGAAGCCTTACCCATTTTGCAGCGCCTGGGTGAAACCAATGTGCAGGGAATTGTTGCGGATATCAAAGCGTCTGTATCTGCACACACAGAAGCCCTGTTCCAGTCAAAGTACAGCAAACCCATATTGTTTGCAGTGATACTGGCCATGTTCAACCAGTTATCGGGCATCAACGCCATCATTTACTATGCGCCGCGGATATTTGAGATGGCGGGTTTTGATAAAGCTCATTCCTACCTGCAGCCGGTATATATCGGAGCAGCTAACCTGCTGTTCACGTTGCTGGCCATGTCGTTTATTGACCGTTTTGGCCGCAGAAAATTGCTGTTGATAGGTTCTGTGGGGATGATCGTTTTCCTCGCGCTCACAGCGATGGCCTTTAATGGCGGGGCCAACAGCAATGTAATCATTTACCTCATCGGCTTTATCGCTTTCTTCGCATTTTCACAGGGTGCGGTTATCTGGGTATTCATTTCAGAAATTTTTCCCAACTCCGTGCGGTCGCAGGGTGGGTCACTGGGAAGTTTCACGCACTGGATCATGGCCGCCATCATTTCCTGGACCTTTCCGGTAATAGTTGAAGGAAGCGCCAAAGGCGGCTTCTATTCTTTTGTTTTTTACAGCGTAATGATGCTGCTGCATCTTTTCTTTGTATGGAAATTCCTGCCGGAAACAAAGGGAAAGTCATTGGAAAAAATACAGGAGGAGCTGGGGATCAAAAACTAATTGGGAAACCGGCAGCATTTGTTGTTGCACTTAATGAACACGGCACCAACATATGGTGATATCCGGGCGGTAAAATATACAGTGTGGACACTAAAGCATGGTAGCGGCCCGCGCCAGGTCCTCGGGTGTATCGATCTCAATACCCATGTATTCTGTTACCACCATTTTTAACGGAATACCATTTTCCAGGTATCGGAGGCATTCAATTTTTTCTGTTGCTTCCAAAGGGGTAACGGGCCATCGGGTAAAATTCAGCAGGGCCCGTTTGCGGAATGCATACACACCAATGTGTTCGTAATAGACGGTTGTTTCATTTTTACTTCTGGGATAAGGTATCACGCTCCTTGAGAAAAGCAGCGAGTTCATATTTTTATCTACGGATACTTTTACATAATTGGGATCGTCAATGAACTTCTGCTCTGTCATAACCTGCATCAGTGAAGCCACCTGTACCTGCCGGCCATCGGTCCCATCAAATACACGGAGTAATTTTTCCAGTGGTGCGCGCTTCACAAAAGGCTCATCTCCCTGCACATTCACAATGATGTCAACATCCATATCCTCCGCAGCTTCGGCTATGCGGTCGCTGCCGCTTTCGTGTTCTTTTTTACTCATGATGGCTTTGCCACCGTTTGATACTATTTCACGGAAAATGATGTCGCTGTCAGTTACCACGTATACGTCGCTGAACAACCCTGTGGACCGTGTGTTATCATAAGTATGGCGAATCACCGTCTTATCACCCAGTACCTGCATTAGTTTGGCAGGAAAACGGGTGGCGGCATAGCGTGCAGGAATAAAAGCAGCAACAGAACCCCTTTGGGAAAGATTTTGCTGCACATCATCGGTAACTTTCTTTTCCTGGTCTGGCATGGTAAGCGTTTACATTTTGAGAGGGGGCCTGGTTTTCATCTGCGTTCACCGCAACATCCCCCTATCGCAAAGATGCCGGCTTTTTCGGGAACTTAGTAATCATCGGCCAGATATGACCAGCATTGGCTGGTAAACAAAGGAGATATCATTAGGCAAGTATTTCCCAAATCGTATGAAAACCATGCACCATGCGCCAGGTCATTCCTACTTTTAGAAGAAGCCCGTTCTATCCGTTTTTATTTTTTTATCAAAGGGAATTTTCAACTGGTATCCCAGGTTTTCATCCGTGCTGTCATCCAAAACATCCAAACCATAACGTAACTGCTCGGCTGGTGTATAGTTGAACGTGCCGAATAACCTGTCCCAGATAGAAAAAATATTCCCGAAGTTGGTATCTGTTTGCGGACGCGTATAATGGTGGTGAACCTTGTGCATATCGGGTGATACAAGAAACCAGCTAAGTGCCTTATCCAGCCACAACGGCAAACGGATATTGGCATGGTTAAACTGTGTAAGTACCACGCTCAGGCTCTGGTACATCATTACCAGCCATATAGGTGCGCCGCATACCAATACACCAATCAATGTAAATACAGCACGGAATACACTCTCGCCGGGATGGTGGCGGTTAGCTGTTGTCGTATCCACATGCGTATCTGCATGGTGTACCATGTGAAACTTCCACATCCATTTTATTTTGTGTTCAATATAATGGATAAAATAAGCGCCTACCAGGTCAAGTAACAAAAGTCCCAGCAACATAAAAAGCCATAAGGGCAGATCTACAATATAAAGCACGCCGAATTGATACTGTGTAACAGAATCGCTTGCTTTTACAATCAATAATGCAAAAGCAAAATTGACAATGATGGTTGTGGCTGTAAAAAAGATATTGATAGATGCGTGCCGCCATTTATGATAGGTAAAACGGAACAGGGGGATCGCACTTTCCATCAGCCAGAAAAAACTAATACCGCCTGCCAATATCAATGCGCGGTGCAGGCTGGGAATGGTTTCAAAATAATTTATGAGGTTTTCTATCATGGCAGCAATACTGTACATCCAATTTACATAGAATCCGTGATTTTCTGTGAACCGCATGTATGCAAAGGCACAAAGGAGCTTACAAAGAATGTGGAAAAGAAAAATGCCCTCCGGGTAAGGGAAGGCACCATCTTAGTATAGCAGTGGAATTAATTATTCAGCATCAATGGCATTACCAGCATCAGCAGGTCCTCGCCGGGCGCCTGTTCTGTTGGTTTGATCAGTCCTGCCTTGGTAGGTGTTGACAGTTCCATCTTCACATCATCGGTATCCGCCGCATTAAGCATTTCTATCAGGAACTTTGCATTGAATGCGATCTGGAGGTCTTCGCCATCGTATTGGCAATTCATTCTTTCATTTCCTTCGAAACTAAAGTCCACATCCTGTGCGGCCATCTGCAATTCACTGCCTGTAATGTTCAGGGCCACCTGGTTGGTGCTTTTATTACTGAATACGTTCACGCGGCGCAATGCATTCTGGAAATCATTTTTATTAACGATCAGTTTGTAAGGGTTGTCGGCGGGTATCACCACTTTATAATCGGGGAAACGCGCATCAATCAGGCGGCAGATCATCTGTGTAGAACCATGGCTCACAAACAGGTGGTTGCTGTTATAGCTGATGTTCAATTCATCTTCGTTATCAGGCAACGCATTCTTTAGGAGGTTCAATGGTTTTTTGGGAACGATGAACGAATCTGTTTTGGTTGCTTTTGTATCCACCCTTTTATAGCGTACCAGGCGGTGCGCATCGGTGGCCACAAACTGAACGGCGTCTTTGGTGAGTTCAAAATATACACCTGTCATAGCCGGGCGCAGGTCATCGCTGCTTACGGCAAACAATGTTTTATTGATAGCGGTGAGCAGCGCTGTGCTGCTCATGGTAAATCCCGTGGTATCATCGGCAGCGGGTTCTTTAGGGAAATTATCAGGATTTTCTCCCATCACTTTATACTTACCATTGTCGCTGGTGATCTCAACGGAAAAATTCTTGTCAATATTGAAAGTAAGGGGCTGGTCGGCAATATTCTTCAGCGAATCCAGGAGAATTTTGGCAGGGATACATACTTTGCCGTTGGTCTTGCTTTCTACATCCATCTGCACACGCATAACCGTTTCCAGGTCGGTGGCAACCACGTTCAGTTTTTTATCCTGAATCTCAAATAAAAAGTCTTCCAGAATCGGCAACACCGTATTGGCATTAATTACGCCACTGATCTGCTGCAGGTGTTTCAACAGGGAAGACGAAGACACAATAAATTTCATTCTGCAGTATTTAGGTTGGCAACAAACCTAACGTAAAATCTTAATATTCCGCAACAGAAATGCGGTGACGGGCGGAATTAATCCTTCCGTGTTAATGAGATGTGGATTGGTGGCAAATCCTATATACTTTCGATAAGTTCCTGGTACTTGATACGGGTAACGGGTTTCACGATATAATCGGTTACCGCTTTGTATTGTTTCGATTTTTTGATATCGTAACTGTCTATTGAAGAGCTAACCACATATACCACCACCGGTTTGGGAAAGTTGCCATACAGGTTATGGTATTCTTCCAGGAACTCCCAGCCATTCATGATGGGCATATTGATATCAAGAAAGATCACATCCGGAAAATTCTCTGCCGCCAGGTTGGTGGTGTCCTTAAAATACTTGATGGCATCACTGCCGTTGTAGAACGACTGAATCTGTTTGGCCAATCCGGTAGATTCCAGGATCTTCCGGGCAGTAAATTGGTAGATGTTGTCATCATCTATCAGGAAAACGATATGTTTAGCGAATTGCATGGTTTATCAAAACTGACGAATACGATTAGTTCAGCGATAGCTGTTAGGCGGGGATCTGACGTCCGAGGGATATTGGACGTAAAAAACAAAGATAGTAATTTATGAATAAGTTCCAACTTTGATGTATGGCAACCTCCCCCCTTTCAGATGACCCCGCATGGCAAAAGATCCGGTACTACTGCAGTTACCGGGAAAGATGCCATTTTGAGGTAAAAGAGCGGCTTTTCAGCATGGGATTGCCTAAAAAACAGGTAGAAACCCTGGTTTGCCGGCTCATTGAAGAGGACCTGCTCAATGAAGAGCGTTTTGCAAAACTTTTTGCCGGGGGGCATTTCCGCCAGAAAAAATGGGGTAAAATCAAGATCATCCATGCCCTGCGGCTTAAGAGAATCACCGAACCGGTCATCAAAAAAGCGCTGAAAGAAATTGAGAGCCCGGATTATGGCGCATCTTTGCAAAGACTGGCAGCGGCCAAATGGAGCAGCCTGAAAGGGCAGTCGCCTATTACCCGCCAGGCCAAAACCAGCGCTTACCTGCTGCAAAAAGGATACGAAGGACCACTGATCCGGGAGGTAATTGCCGCGATCAGGACTGGAAAAGAAGATTGATATGCTTCAAGAACGAGGATTGTGGCGGCTATTGCTCACATCCGTTTTTTTAATGACCCGATTGCTTGCTGGGGCCCAGGATGCGCCCGTGTTGCAACCGCTTGCCCGCGAAATTTCCCTGACTACAGAAAACGATGCCTACCTGTTCAGGAGGCAAGATGCGTACTATACCAATGGTGTTTTTCTTCGCCTGGGAACGGCCGCGCAGCGAAAAAAGAAAAAATTGATTCGCTCCTATGAGCTTGGCCAACTGATCTATACGCCAAGGGTCCGCAAAACACAAAGCATTAAAGACATTGACCGCCCGTATTGCGGCTTTCTTTTTGCCCGGTACACCCGTGCGGCTTTTAGCGAACAGGATGCGGTCTTTCAATATAGCGCCACCCTGGGTGTGGTGGGTGATGCGTCGCTGGGTGAGGATGTACAGAACAGCTACCACGCCTTATTGGGTTACGGGCGGTTTACGGGATGGCAATACCAGGTTAAGAATGCGCTCGGTGTAGACCTGGGTATGGCGTATGCACGCACCGCCTGGGAAGATTCCACCTGGGCCAAAATCGTTCCTGCGGCACAGGTAAGTTTGGGAACCAATTATACGAATGCCAAACTGGGCGCGTATTTCTGCTTCGGCAGCTTTGAAAAGAACAGCAACAGTGCTTTATGGAACGCCAGGGTGCAGAAGAAACCAACTGACCTGCGGAAGCGAACCGAGTTCTTTGCCTATTGGTACCCCCAATGTACTTTCCAGGCTTACAATGCAACCATACAGGGCGGACTGTTCAGCAAAGGCAAGGGCGCTGTGCTTGCCGTTCCCAACAGGGTTTTGCTTCAGCATACCACGGGACTTTGTATTGCGCAGGATAGCTGGACAGTAAAAATGGAGATCGTGTTCCAGGACCGTGAAGCGTTAAGCCAGCAAACAACCCAGCAGTATGGATCGTTTCAGTTGAGTTACCGATTCCGTTAACTTGCAGGTAACAGATGCGGAGCGTTGCCCGGTAATCGTTAATCAACTTCAGGAAATGTCATCACTTACTATTTCATTGGTACAATCCCATTTACACTGGGAAGATAGGCGGGCCAACCTGGCCATGTTTGAAGAAAAGATCATGGGCATAAAGGAGCGGACAGAAATTGTGGTACTGCCGGAAATGTTCAGCACCGGCTTTAGTATGAAGCCCAGAATACTCGCTGAAAAAATGGATGGAACAACGGTTGCCTGGATGAAAAAAATAGCCACTGCAAAAAAAATCATCCTTACCGGTAGTGTCATTATTGAAGAAAATGGCCAGTATTTCAACCGCTTATTGTGGATATTACCCAATGGCAACGCCGGCTATTACGACAAACGGCACCGGTTTGCCTTTGCGGGTGAGGACAAGGAATATACTCCTGGCAACAAGCGGATGATAGCCAGTGTTAAAGGCTGGAGAATCAACCTGCAGGTGTGTTATGACCTTCGTTTCCCGGTTTGGGCAAGACAGCAAACACGGGAAGTTCCGGAATATGATGTATTGCTGTATGTTGCCAATTGGCCCGAACGAAGAAGCCATGCCTGGAGAACATTGCTTATGGCACGCGCTATCGAGAACCAGTGTTATGTTGTTGGGGTGAACAGGGTGGGAAAAGACGGCAACGACATACCGCATAATGGAGACAGTATGGTAGTTGATGCATTGGGTGCTGTATTGTATCACCAGCCAGGGGTAGAAGACATTCATACCCTTACCATTCAGAAAGAGCCGCTGGATGAGGTAAGAAGTAAATTTCCATTCTTAAAAGATGCCGACGATTTTAAAATCATCCAGCATGACGGAGAGTAATCAAACAAGAATTATTGCTGCGGATAAAATATTTACGGGCAGTGAGTGGCTCACGGATCATTCCGTGATCATTGCTGATGACCGGGTGATGGATATCATGCCTTCGGGAAAAGTATCCGGGCCGGTAACCCAATGCAGCCTGCTCGCACCGGCCTTCTTTGATATCCAGATATATGGTGCCTATGGCCGCCTGCTCGCCGTGTATCCGGAACCGGATTCCCTGCATAAGCTGTATGCTTACTGCTCCCTGGGCGGCGCCTCGCATTTTCAGCCCACGGTGGCAACCAACGACACCACTGTTTTTCATCAATGTATTGATGCCGTAAGGGCGTATTGGAACGAGGGTGGCAAGGGTTGCATCGGTCTTCATATAGAAGGGCCCTGGATCAATCCTGTAAAAAAAGGGGCGCATCAGGAGGACCATATACATCCACCCTCTGTAGCAGAAGCAAGGGCATTACTCGAATATGGTAAGGGGGTAATTACGATGATCACACTGGCACCGGAAGTGTGCAGCAAAGAGGTTATCGACCTTGTTAACGATTATGGGGTGATCATTTCTGCGGGCCACAGCAATGCAACCTATGAACAAGCCACCGCGTCTTTTGATGCCGGTATTCATGCAGGTACGCATCTGTATAATGCAATGAGTAATCTCCAGCACCGTGCCCCGGGAATGGTAGGTGCTATCTTTGACCATCCCACCCTTATGTGCAGCCTGGTACCCGATGGTTACCATGTAGATTTTGCGGCCATACGCATCGCAAAAAAGATCATGAAGGAAAGATTGTTTGTGATCACAGATGCCGTTACGGAAACCGTGCTGGGCCCTTCTCAGCATCACCTGGTAGGTGAGCGGTATGAATGTAATGGCATCCTAAGCGGATCGGCGCTTACCATGGCCAAATCACTGCATAACCTGGTAAACCATGTTGGCATTGATTTGGAAGAGGCTTTGCGCATGGTGAGTTTGTACCCCGCCCGGGTAATGGGACTCTCACACCGTATCGGTAAAATTGAAAAAGGGTTCCCATCCAATATTGTATTGCTTGATAGTTCCCTGCAGGTAATGGAGACGATCAGCATGTAGACCATCGCTCTCGGTTGCACTGTGAAGCTCCGTGCTTTTTGTGTCTCCGTGGTGAAGCCTTCGATTCGATCATGGTGCGATGGCTTCACCACGGAGACACAGATAACACAAAGAATTATGGAGACATTTTTCAAAATGGTTTATACCGACTATCGCAATGATGATCCGTGAGCTGCAGAAATGCAGCAAGAGGTATTCCGAAAAAGAATTACGCTCATTCTCCATAATCCTACATGTTATATAGATGCCAGACGGATCAGGTTGATGAAATGTTTTTGCTTTCAGCGGTTGGGTTCCTGTATCAGTTCCCTGATTTTAGCAAGTTTCAGATCCACACCCATTTTGATGGCAACAGAGGAAGGTTTTACCAGGATATGGGGAAAAAAACCCCGGCCCCTGGGCCTGCCTGCATCCATTACCAGCCGGTACATGGGCAGGCTCACCTGTAACCCGGTATGGGGAAGAGTGATGGTAGGAATATGCATGGCAGAATTACCGTAATAGCCTCCACCTGTCTCTTCACCAACGGTTGTTACGTTTTTTTGTCCCTCCACATGCGAGAGGAACATTGTTGCAGCAGAAAAAGTATAGCCACCCTGTATCACATAAATATGCCCGTTGAAATGGTTGCGCTCACGGGGTTCAAAAAAATGGGTTTCATAATGGCGGATATGGATGCGCCCATCTTCCATCTTGCGGGCCCCGAAATTCATGGCGAACCAATATAGTAATGAGGGTTTGATATACCGTCCATAGCGGAACCTGCGGCTGGTAGCAACCACGCTGTCTCCTATTTTAAAAGGATGATCTGCCAGGTATTTTGCCAATAAAATACTGTTGCGCACTTTGCCTCCCCCGTTCTCTCTCAGATCCAGCACAAGGTTGCTGATACCCTGTTCACGTATCGTTCTGAAACTCCTCCTGAAAAATCCGCGCAATGCACCCCCGGAAAAAGTGGAGAGTCTCATCAGCGCGGTGCCTGAAGCGGTATCAATCACCATCGATCTTTTTTCCAGCAGGCCCGCTTTTCGCAATTGCCTGCGGGTAGGTTTTTGCACCGCAGGCAATTCGCGGATATCTTTTTTTGTGAGATCAATGCGCGGCGAATAACTCTTCAGCACAGCAACCGATTCATGACCGCTAGAATCTATATAAGAGACCGTATATGCACTGTCAATACCCAGTATGGTCTTGTACCAGGCCGGAAAATTTCCACTCACTACCTGGCTCTTATAGTTATCTGAATACCCGTCGGTACTCATGTGCGCATAGATGGTGTCAAGCAACTGGCGGTTGCGCATTCCATTAATACCCGTAACTATGGTGCCACGTTTTAACCACTGTGCCCCCGGTTCTACACTGCCAAGGACTACCACACTGTCATCCCATACTTTTAATGACAAAGGAAACTGCGGAAAACGGTAACGTATAGCGGTCTTTGCATACGCTTTTGAAAACCGGACGGTAGTATGACCACAACGGATCCTGCTAACCACATGGGCCAGCTTATTTTTAAAGGCCACTTCATTCATTGAGTCGGTAATACTGTTAATGGCATCGGCAAAACAGGCGTCAAGGCTGTCTTTGGGTGTGTACCAGTAAAGACTGGGGTGATTGGCCTCAAGAATTTTCTGTAATAATGAAAGGTCCTCCCGCAAAGCCTGCGGGGAAATTTTGGGCAGTGTTGAAAATCCATTTTGCGCGCGGGCCCCGGTTATCGAAAGCAGGAGGGTGACACACGCAATAACAATACATCTACATACTTTCATACACATCTGCCGGCTTAAAACTGCGCCTTAAAGATACAAAGGATAGCGGAAATGCCGTGCTGTGTGCGCAGTTCGCCAGGTGCATAAACTTTTCCCGTTAGTCAGTGCCGCTATTGCTGGAACGCATTCCAACCCTGTGCCGTTATGGCAAAACGGTTACCGCCCTTTGTAACCAGTTTGCAGCCTTCTTCTATGTCTGTCATGTAGCCTATCACACTGATATCTTCATTGAGTACAATCTTGTCATGGTCCTCCTGTTTCAATGTAAAGATGAGTTCGTAATCTTCTCCGCCATTCAGTGCGCATACCGTTGGATCCAGCCCGAATTTATAAGCAGCCTGCCGGCTGTCCTCCGCAATGGGCAATTTTTCTTCGTATACCACACAGCCCGTATTGCTTTGTTTGCAGAGATGCAAAATTTCGCTGCTGATACCATCGCTCACATCCATCATGGAAGTGGGCAGTAGCTGGTTCTTTTCAAAAAATTCAATAATATCTTTTCTGGCTTCCGGTTTTAATAAACGACCTACAATATGGCTCTCATTCTCCAGGTCGGGTTGTATCTGTGGGTTCTCGAGGTATATTTTTTTCTCGCGTTCCATCAATGTCAGCCCGAGAAAGGCGCCACCCAGTTCCCCGCTCACGCAAATCAGGTCGCCTTTTTGTGCCGTGCTTCTCTTTACAAGTTTTTCCGGCGTTACTTCGCCTATGGCGGTAACCGAAATAATAAGGCCTTTGTTGGAGGAAGAGGTATCGCCACCCACCAGGTCCACTCCATGTTTTTCGCAGGCAAGGTAGATGCCCTCATACAATTCATCCAGCGATTCGAGACTGAAGCGATTGCTGATGCCGATGCTCATGGTTACCTGTGTAGGCATAGCGTTCATTGCGTACACATCACTCAAATTTACCATCACCGCTTTATAGCCAAGGTGTTTGAGCGGTGTATACATCAGGTCAAAGTGGATACCTTCAATAAGCAGGTCCGTCGTGACCACCGTTTGTTTTCCAAAATGATCAATAACCGCTGCATCATCGCCCACGCCCAAAATGGTTGATACGTTGTGCGTCTCAAAATTTTTAGTGAGATGATCAATCAGTCCAAACTCGCCTAGTTGCGCAATTTCTGTTCTGTTTTCCATAAGTACGAATTACGAACTACGAAGTACGAACTATTTTTTGAGTAGTGTGTTTTTTTCACGTGTAGTTGTAAGTGAAGCCACTGTAATTTTCAGGAGTTCAGTCCCTTCATTGATTAAGTGGATGATTAATTCCCGGTGTTCTGGATTGAAATGTGCCAGTAGTTCAAGAAAGTATATGGATTCATCAACTTCCTCTTCTACAATCTTTAGTTTATTAATAAAATCCGCGCCTGATTTTGCACGCCTGGCTGCCCTGTAGTTTGCACCTACTGAACTAGAGCTCCTAATGACCTGGTTGAGGTATGCCCGGTTAACGGCCATGGCAGGTAAGGTGGAGGCCAGGGTACCAACAGACACTGCAAACAGGAATGTCCGTTCTTTCAAGTCATAAGCTACCATAACAATAAAACTAAGGAAAGAGGCGAATTCAATCCGCGTATCACCCACGCGTATTTATACCCTTAGTTTGTACTTCGTACTTCGTAAATCGTACTTATTACAGTTCGCCGCCATTGACTACCCGAACTAACTCGTCATGAATTTTTCCGTTGGTGGCAATAATATGCGGCTGGTACGGTGAATAAGGCTCGCCTTTAAAATCCGTTACTATTCCGCCCGCTTCTTTTACCATTAAAAATCCCGCAGCGCTGTCCCATGCCTGTAATTTATGTTCATAAAAACCATCAAAACGCCCGGCGGCCACCCAGCAGAGATCAATGGCCGCACTACCCAGCCTTCTTACCGGTACACCCTTACGGATCAGTTTCTCAAATACCTGCAAAGGCCCGTTGGGCATATCAAGATAAGTATAGGGAAACCCTGTAACCATGCAGCTTTTAAGCAGTTCTGAAGTATCGCTTACATGGATCAGTTTGTCATTTAGTGTGGCGCCAAAACCACGCTGCGCGAAAAATAATTCGTTCATGATGGGATTGTACACTACGCCCATCATCATCTCTCCTTCATGTTCAATGCCGATGCTCACACAGCAGATAGGGATGCCGTTGGCGAAGTTTACCGTGCCGTCTATGGGATCAATGATCCATTTATAGGGCGAGTCCTGCGCAATTTCACCCGTCTCCTCGCTCAGGATAAAATGATCGGGAAATTCTCCGCGAATCACTTCAAATATGGCTTTTTCCGCTGCATGATCGGCCTCGGTAACCAGGTTATTTACACCCTCCTTGTTGCTGATCTCGAATGTGCCGTTGAAAAACCGGCTGAGTTCCGCGGCGCCTGCTTCCACCGCTTTTAATAATGTCTGTTTTAACATCCGGCAAAAGTACGGGAGTAATGTGGCATATGGTAGATTTGAAGATTTGAAAATTTGTGCGGAGGTGCAGGTCAGAAACGACAGAGTCTTTCCCTCTCAAATTTCAGTTTTTGAAACTGCCACATTCTCTATCTTGTGAATAATGAGGATCTCCATCATCATCGTTAATTTCAATGTGCGCTTTTTCCTTGAGCAATGCCTGTTTGCTGTTCGCAACGCAGTGAGAGAGATGGACGCAGAGATCATTGTAGCAGACAATCATTCAACCGACGGTAGTGTGGCATATTTACGGCCACTGTTTCCGGAAGTT
Source organism: Chitinophagaceae bacterium (assembly GCA_031424835.1). GTDB lineage: Bacteria > Bacteroidota > Bacteroidia > Chitinophagales > Chitinophagaceae > Sediminibacterium. The sequence goes on along the minus strand of JANPIE010000054.1, from coordinate 11,176 downwards.
CAATTTATTGAGCATGAACAGAATCTGGGATTTGCCAAAGCCAATAACCACGCATTAAGCATTTGTACAGGTGAGTATGTATTGTTCCTGAACCCCGATACGCTGATCCCCGAAAACAGTGTACGTACATGCATTAATTATATGAACGCGCACCCTGATGCGGGCGCTTTGGGTGTTCGGATGCTGGATGGTAAAGGAAGGTTTCTTGCTGAAAGCAAACGGGCATTTCCATCAGTGGCAGCCTCGTTTTATAAACTTGCCGGACTTGCCGCATTGTTTCCTTCATCACCGGTTTTTAACTGTTATGCATTAGGGCATCTTAGTAAAGATGACAACCATGAAGTAGAGGTACTGGCAGGCGCTTTTTTGCTGTCGCGAAAACATTTGCTCGACACACTCGGTGGTTTTGATGAACGATTTTTTCTCTATGGAGAAGATATTGACCTGAGCTACCGGATCAGGCAGGCGGGCTGGAAGAACCACTATTTTGCGGGAACAGAAATCATCCATTTCAAGGGAGAAAGTTCCGACGGGGCAAGGCTGGACCAGGTAAATTTTTTCTACCGGGCCATGCAGGTTTTTGTAAAGAAGCATTACCATGCCGGTAAGCAGCGCTGGTTTTCAGGCATCATTGGTATAGCCATTGTTTTACGCGGTATGGTTGCTCTTTTTGCGAGAATGCTGAAACCCGTGCTGGTGCCAGTGGTGGATGGTGCCCTGGTCTTTTTATCCGTATCAGCGGTTAGGTACCTATGGATTCATCGCATACGTGGTGGCGTGGATTTTCATGTTCCGTTTGTGCAGTATGCCCTTCCGCTGTTTGCGTTGTTATTTGTACTCTCAGCGGCATTCACAGGATTGTACGACCGGATTTATAAAACATCCCGCACCATACTTTCTACCGCATTTGCGGTGCTGTGTATGCTGGCCGCTTACTCGCTTTTGCCGGAGGAGGTTCGCTTTTCAAGGGGTGTGATACTCTGGGGCGGGTTGCTAAGCATGGCCGCTGTACTCTTGTTTCGCCAAACCCTGTTCAGGAAGTTGTTTTCCTGGTCAGGATACCAGCGCGGGCATACAGGCAAGGTAGTGGTGGTTGCCGGAGAAAAAGAATATGCCGAAATAAAAATGATCATGGAAAATGCGCTGCAGGATGAACAGCTTCTGGGCAGGGTAAGTTTGCACCCGGATGAACCCGATGCCCTCTGCAGCGTGGAACAGTTAACTGCACTGCAAAAAAATATGCCGGTCAGCGGAATTATTTTTTGTGAGGGAGAGCAGCCATTGTCTGCTATCATCGCCCTGGTTAAATCGCTGGCCGGCACCCATATCCGTATGCTGTTTCATATGTCTGATAGCCGCAGCATCGTTGGTAGCGATACGCCATCCGCAACCGGACTTACTGTTGGCGGGTTTATTGATTACCGTTTGTCCGAACCTTACCAGCGAAGAATGAAAAGGTTGATGGATATACTCGTTTCGGTTTTGTTACTCGTAAGTTTTCCCATACACCTGGTATTGCATAGAAAAGGCGCAGGTGTTTTACAGAATGCCTGGCGGGTATTACTGGGTTACAGAACATGGATTGGCTACCTGTACGGCGGTGCGGTTCCCCCACTTCGCAAAGCCGTAATACCACACACAGGCGTTGATCCCCTTTTCAGCCCGGCGCTGGCGCAGAAAGCGGACCAGTTATATGCAAAAAACTTCGATTGGTGGATGGATCTGACCACTGTTTTCAGGTACTACGGCCAGTTGGCATGAGTGTTGCCACACTATGAACGAAACCTGTTATTTACGGCAATTACATTAGCTTCGTATGGTAATAAAGGGTACCTGACGATGGCGATTCTTGATATTAAGCTCCCCAATACAATTTTAAAGGCGCTTAGGTTGCCGCAGAACAATCCCCGCAGGCAACAGTTAAAGGTGCTGAAGAAATTGCTACGCAAAGCGAGGTTCACCGAGTTTGGCCAGCAATACCTTTTTGATGAGATCCTGGTAAGCAAACACCCCGGCAAAAGGTTCCAGGAACTGGTTCCCACTTTCAACTACAATAAGATTTACAAAGAATGGTGGCACAAAACCCTGGAGGGTAAACCGGATGTATGCTGGCCGGGTAAAATAAAATACTATGCGCTCAGCAGCGGCACCAGCGAGTCGGCAAGTAAATATATACCCATTACCAATGACCTCCTGCGCGGAAACAAGATCGTAATGATCAAACAACTGTTAAGCCTGAGAACCTACGAAGATGTGCCTTTCAGTTCCATCAGCAAAGGATGGCTTACGCTGGGTGGCAGTACCGATCTGCAGAAAGGGGCAGGTTATTATGCGGGCGATCTTAGTGGCATAACCGTAAAAAAATCTCCTTTCTGGTTCCAGCCATTTTACAAACCAGGTAAAGAGATCGCCAAAGAAAAAGACTGGAATAAAAAACTGGAAGACATCGTAGAAAAAGCGCCCGAATGGGATATCGGTTTCCTGGTAGGCGTTCCGGCATGGATACAGATGTGTACCGAAATGGTGATTGAACGCTACAAACTCAACAACATACACGAGATGTGGCCCAACCTCGCCTTTTTTGTTCACGGCGGGGTAAGCTTTGAGCCGTATAAAAAAGGCTTTGAAAAACTGCTCGGCAAGCCCATTACCTATATAGAAACCTACCTGGCAAGCGAAGGGTTTATTGCCTATCAGGACAGGCAGCATGCAGCGGGCATGCGGCTGGTTACGGGTGAACATATCTTTATGGAATTTGTTCCGTTTGATGAAAATAATTTTGATGCCGATGGTGAAATGGTAGATGCACCGGAAGCTTTGATGATACATGAAATTGAAGAGGGCCGCGACTATGCATTACTCATCAGTACTTCCGCGGGAACCTGGCGTTACCTTATCGGCGACACCATTCGTTTTGTAAACAAGGAAACCTGCGAGATCGTAATTACCGGTCGTACCAAACATTTTCTCAGCCTGGTTGGTGAGCACCTTAGCGTGGATAATATGAACAAAGCGGTGCAACTGGCAAGCGAACAGCTCAATATCAGCATACCCGAATTCACGGTGGCCGGGGTGCCGTATGATAACTTCTTTGCGCATCACTGGTATGTGGCCTGTGATGATGCAGTGGATGCAGCGGTTTTGGGAAGAACCCTTGACGAAAAACTGAAAGAACTGAATGATGACTATGCCGTGGAACGGCGCAGCGCCTTAAAAGAAGTGCGACTCGATGTTTTGAGTGAAAGACAGTTTATGGATTTTATGGAAGCCAAGGGAAAAGTGGGCGGTCAGCATAAATTTCCACGGGTATTGAAAGGATCCATGCTGGAAGAATGGGAGGCATTTATACAAAAGGAACAGCTTGTACATTGATCAACAAAACTGCGCATCCCTGTTTCCTGAATTTTTACAAATACATTGAACAGGGTTCACAGTAATTTATATTAGGAATGGGGAAATGGATATGGGTTATAGCGGGTTTGTTTTTCTGGCTGCACAGGGTGCCTGCACAGGCGCCAGATGTTTCTATTCTGACTGTGAAGGCACCGGCAACTTTTAAAGCCGCATTCAAAACAACCCGGGGAGAATTTATCATGGAAGCTTACCGAAAATGGTCGCCGGCAGGAGTTGACCGTTTGTACCAGTTGATCAGCAGCGGCTATTTTACCAATAACCTTGTTTTCCGCGTGGAGCCAAAATACGTTGTGCAGTTTGGCGTTGCAGAATCGAGGGCGCTTAACCGTTTCTGGGATCCTAAGCGCATACAGGATGAACCTGTTCAGCAAAAACACAGGAAGGGAGTGATCGCATTTGCGCGTGATGTAAAGAACAGCCGGAGTACCCAGCTATTTGTGAACATGGCAGATAACCCCAAACTCGATACCATGGTGCGCAATGGGGTAAAAGGCTTTACACCCATTGGCAAGGTGATAAAAGGCATGCAGGTGCTTGAAAATTTCAACGGGAAATACGGGAAAAAGCCTGCCGTAGTGCAGGATACCTTGTATAAATACGGCAATGCTTATTTTGAAAAACTATTCCCCGGCCTGGACCGGATACTCTCTGCACGCATTTTGCGGTGATATTATTTGATAAAAGGAAAGCCCCATCCCAAAAAAGTAGCCACATTACCAGTACTTTCGGGGAACGCTAACGAACGATATTTCACATGATCGAGCCATTGATAAAAGGATTGGTGTTGGGTGTATTCCTGGCTATTTCGGTAGGACCGGTGATTTTTGCCATACTCAAGCAGAGTATCAACAATGGCCATAAAGCCGGGTATGTATTTGTTGCGGGTATTTCGGCCAGTGATATTATGCTGGTGCTGGTATGTAATTTATTCTCCTCTCTTTTTACGGCAATCATCAGTCACAAAACCCTCATCGCTGTTTGCGGCAGTATTTTTCTGGTAGGATTGGGTGTATATACACTTTTTTTTAAGAAAGTGAAGACCGATGAGGACAACAAGCTTATCCAGAAAAAATTCAGGACCCATCATTTCATCGGAATCTTTGTGTCCGGTTTTCTCATCAATATTCTTAACCCGGCCGTATTTCTTTTCTGGTTTGCCTGGACAGCGGCCATCATTACCGATTCACAGGCAGCAGCGCATCCGCTGGATTACAGGGTTATTGTATTCACCACCTGCCTACTTTTTGTATTGCTGACAGATATTGCCAAGGTGGCGCTCGCATCGAGACTGCGATCGAAACTTACTCCGAAAATTCTCCACATCATCAACAAGATCTCGGGCATGATACTCATAGGGTTTGGTGTTGCACTGGCATGGGGCATATTGGCCTATGGCGATAAGATCAAGTAAAATGATTAAATAGTGCGTGACTATCCGGAAACGAATTGCGCCCATTATATTAAACACCCCATGATAATTCTGTGTAGCTCAGCACTTTCTGCGTCTTTGTGGTGAAGCCTTCGATTCGATCATCGTGCGAAGGCTTCACCACAAAGCCACAGATAACCCAGAGGGTTACGTCAGACATTTTTCCATATGGTTTGTACAGACTATTGCAATGATGATCCAGGAACTGCAGAATGCAGCAAGCGGTATTGCGAAACGGAATTGCGCTTATTCTGCCTAATTCTATATTTAATATTCGATTTTACCCTTCCACGGCCTCAAGGCCGCGACAACATTCAGGAATCCTTTAACGATATCTTAGTGATCTGCGCATTATCTTGTTGTTACAAATGAGAATACGGCTACTGCTTTTCATATTACTTCTGCAGGCGCATAGTGCCTATACGCAAAATGACCTGCTTGTTTTGAAGAAAAAGGACCGCACGATACAGACATGGGTAAGTGGCAGCTACCTTACTTTTCAATTCAGCAGTAAGCAATGGATACAGTCAAAGATCCGTTGGATCCGTAACGATTCATTGTTGATTGATATGTTCACCCTGCGCCTGGTGGCAGGCAATTTTGGTTTTCCGCAATGGGATACCGGTAGAGTGGGCATATTAAAACTTCATGTTAAGGAGATTTATGCTATGCCAAAGAAAAACCGGTCGGGTATCATTACCAATGGCGCATTGTTTCAATTGGGCAGCGGAGCTTTTATTTTTCTGAACCTTGCCAATACACTTATCCGCAACGATCAATTATTCAGCCCCGTAAATGCAAAACGCCTGGGGATTGCCGCAGGTATTTTTGGTTTGGGAACATTACTTAAGGCGACGCATAAAACAGCTATTGTATTGGGCAGACGGTATAGAATGGAGACGATTGGAGCTAAATAGCCATCAAAAACTCTGCACCATCCTGCCCATAACCCGTGTACAAAACAGGAGTATTCTTATTCTGTTGCGCTATCTTGCTTTCGCATGCCCATTCAACCAAAACAACTGCTGAAAAAAACCTGGTTATGGATCCGTCGCATCCTGTTCTGGGGTTTTGTTTCATCACTTTTGTATATCATCATTTGCCGTTGGGTTATGCCCCCTGTTACACTTACGCAGATAGGCAATGGGTTTAGTTATGGGATAAAGCGCGACTTTGTAAGCTGGGATCAAATTTCCTACAATGTAAAGTTGGCGGCTATTGCCAGCGAGGACCAGAGTTTTCCTGATCATGGCGGTTTTGATTGGGACGCACTGCAAAAAAGCCTTTATCCAAAAAAAAGAGGAAAGAAAACCCGTATACCTCCGGGTGGCGGCGCAAGTACGCTAACACAACAGACTGCAAAAAATGTTTTCCTCTGGCAGGGCGGTGGTTTTACGCGCTACGTTCGCAAGCTGCCGGAAATGTATTATACCAAAATGATAGAATGGTTATGGGGTAAAAAGCGCATACTGGAAGTGTATTTGAATGTCATTGAAATGGGTCCGGGTATCTATGGTATAGAAGCGGCAGCGCAAAAATATTTTCGCAAAAGCGCGAAGAACCTAAGCCGTGCAGAAGCAGCAATGATCATTGCCTGCCTGCCCAATCCCAGGCGTTTTTCTGTAAACCCTATGAGCCGCCGCGTGGCCTGGCGCTATCCGCAGATTTTGCGGCAGATGAGCAATATTGAAAGTGATTACGATATCAAAATGCTCCTGAAATAATCTCTGTGTCCCCCGGCGGATTCCGTGGTAAAGGAAAAATCTAATTTTGTGCAGGTTCAATTTAGATATAAGCGAAGGCTTTACCACAGAAGCACAGAGGACACAGAATTCCACAGAGAGTCACCGCAGATACTCTTCCACCGCATTGATGGCGAGTACAAGGCGATCATCATTGTTGCCGCTGATCTCTACCCAGGGTACATGCTGGTTAATAAGCAGGTCCTTATAAATATGGTAGAGTTCTTTGCGGTTCACTTCATCAGGATACTCACGAAGTTCATCTTTTACCCAGGGAAGATCGGTGTTGCAGAGTAGGTACAGATCGTATTGCCGGGTAACGATCTGGTCAAGGATAAATGGATGGCATTTTCCAAACACATATTCACACCAGACTTTCATAACATACATATCGGTATCAACAAATAACATGGGTGCATGATGTGTGGTGAGTAGTGAATGCGGATTTACGCTTAGCTTTTCTCCCACCTGCGACCACTGGCTATTCACCATGGCGGTATATTCATCTTCCAGCGCGAGTTGCCCTTTGGCAATGGTTAACAGGTCATCAAAATCATACGCTGTTCCGTTAGTAAGCAAATATTCCCGCGCAAATTCCGGGCACCACTGCATGCGGTAGTGCTGCGCCAGTTGTTCGCACAACGTGCTCTTGCCGGTAGACTCAGGGCCGAGGATGACGATTTTTTGAGGCATGGCTAGGAATATCGAATATCGAACAAGGAATACTGAATGTTGAAGTTACTTCAACTTTTCAGTTTGCCTGTTTATTTGGGCTGTGGCAATGCTTTTAACAAAGATAGAGATCAATTTGTTGCATTCATTTAAGTTAGCTGAAAGGTCAGATTGTTCAAGCCATTCTAAACGGGAAATAATTTTTAGTGAACAATGGGTTTCCCGTAGTTCTTTCAGGGCAATCTGCATTTTGTGAATGAAATCACTGCGTGATTCCGCAGATTGGGCTTCCCCGTAGTGCAAGGCAGGTGAGGTAGCGCTTCTGGTGATCTGATTAGCCAGGTGATTGCCGGCAAATGTTCGCGGCAATTTTTCTGTCATTTTCATCACTGATACTGTGAAATTTATCAGCCTGTTTTCCAGATCATATTTCTTGAGGATTGTCATGTATCTGTTGCCAAATTCAGACAAAATTTCGATGCGGCCCGGCGTATAAATACCCTTTTTTTACTTCACCATTCATTATTCTTTGTTCGATATTCGATATTCATTTTCTTCATCCAAATAACCAACCCTCCCACACTCAACCCAAGCAATACAACAAATTGTACGCTGGTAAACACATACCCTTTCACGAACCATAGCGGAATAGAAGCGATATTCGTGGCGGCCCACCAGTACCAACTTTCGATCTTTTTTCTCGCCATCAGCCACATGCCTGTGAATGCGGTTGCGCTGGCGAATGCATCGGCCCAGGGGATGGCTTCCGGTGCAAATTCCTGTTTAAGCCAACTGAGGCAGGAAAAGATAAGGGCGTAAAGAAAGGCGAAGAACAGAACCTGTATCAACCATTCTTTGCGTGAACTGTAACTGATGTGCAATAAGGGGCGTTGGCGATCCTTGTCTTTTTTGGCCCATAATATCCAGCCATAAATACTCATGATTGTGTAATAAAGATTCACACTCGCTTCGCCAAACAGGTGCCCTTTGATGCTTAAATAGATATAGATAGTTGTATTGATCAGTCCCACCGGATACACCAGTATATTTTCCCTGCTGCTAAGCCATACACTTGCAATACCCCCGGTAACGGCAATAAATTCCAGCGGACCGGTATTTTGTATACCTGTGATGAATTGTTGATAGATCTCTGCTGCACTCATAGCTTCTGCCAAAGTAACGCATTTACGCCTACTCCGCGAAGGCTCTGCGTTCTTATGTTCTGCAGTTGGCTAACATTCACAAATTTCGGGCGGCCTGAGTTTTTTATTTTTTCCAACCGCCGGGATTCTGGGGACGCAGAGCCTTCGCCGAGAGAATGGATCAGTTTTTTTTGTTGAGGCCAACGCGGAGAAGTAAGGGAAATGAAAATGTTTGAACCCTATTGTCTTCCCATAACCTGTTTATTTCTTGGGATAGTGCTTCGATGGGGCTCGTTCCGTGCCTCTTTTCATACTGTTTAACTGCTGACCATGTGTTGATATAACCCAGCAACTGCTCCTGTGTCCATATATAGTCCATTTGAAAATCAGGCATGGGTATCTCTTGAAAAGGAAAAGGCATGGTTTGATATCTCTCATCAATATATCGCCGCTCCGCATCCCAATATGGACCAACTACTTTGTGATAGAAATGATCGATGAGCTGTTGTATGGGTTGCGCTGTCTGTAACAACCCGTAACCGATTATGGCAATCAGGCCGCCTGACTTCAGCGTTCTTTTTACTTCCGTATAGAATTCATGGAAACGAAACCAGTGAACTGCCTGCGCCGCTGTTACCAGGTTAAATTGCGCATCATCAAAATTTGTTTTTTCCGCAGGCTGTAAACTGTATTCGATATTAGGAAGTTGAATGGCATGCTGGAGTTGTTGTGCACTGATATCGGTGGCAAATACGTTTTTAAAATGAACCGACAATACATTCGCCACCTGCCCATTGCCCGTACCACAATCCCATGCTGCATTTTTTTCACCAACCAATGATAAGATATGCGCAAATACTTCGGGCGGGTAATGTGGCCGGAATTTTGCGTATTGGCTGGCGTATTGCGAAAAATTATCTTTCATGTTGTCAAATATATCCTTTGTGCGGCTTTGTGCATAGGCTCTTTGGTGGTGAGAATGCACTTGTGCGGCCCGGGAGCGATCGAATCAGGAAATAAAGTGGTTTTGTGGATTATCGGCGAAGAATGTGAAGACGAATTCTTCCAAACATCTCTGGTTGTCACCAACATCGGCACAGCGGACATCCGCATGCGCAAAACAAAAATGTCCCACAACAGCGGGACATTTTTGAAACTTAACTCACAAAATATTTATTCAGCCTCAGCTACCACTTCTTTTACCTCGGGTATCATTCTTTTCATCATTCCTTCTATACCGGCTTTGAGCGTGATCATGGATGAGGGACAACCGCTGCAGCTTCCCTGTAACATCAGGTTCACAATGCCGTCGTTATAACTTTTAAATTGTATCGCACCACCATCCATTTCAACAGCAGGCTTTACATAATTTTCCAAAAGTTCCTTTACCCTTTTTACCACATCGTCATCGTCGGCACTAACGGTATTACTGGCTTCCTGTTTTACTTTCGCCACTTCTTCTTCATTCACCACTACACCACCGTTTTCCAGGTATTCCTTCAGAAACTCTTTAATGGTAGGTACCACATCCTGCCAGTCTTCCGTATCAGCGGTTTTCGTGAGCGTAACAAAATTGCTTGCTATAAAAACACTCCTGATAAAAGGAAAGCTGAATAGTTCCTTGGCCAGCGGTGACGGTGCCGCCAGTGATTCATCTGCAAAATCGATACTTTTACCAGGGTACAGTAATTTATTGGCCACGAACTTCATGGTCTCCGGGTTGGGCGTCATTTCTGTATAGATGCTGATAACCGGGTTGCCTGTCTTAATCATACACTTTAGGTTTCACTGCAGGAATACTGCTGCACAAAAATAAACAAAAAGCATGCAGGAGGGCCATTTCCATCACACCGGGTTCCCGGGTACAGGTACATTTTTCGGATATCGAAACCTACCAGTACAGGAAAGAAACAGTGTCGTGGGTTACCGGTGGAGCCGGTTCGGTATACGTGGCTACGGTACAATCAACCGGGGCTGCTGGCATGGAAACCAGCGATTCATTGCAGACCCGGGTTTTTGCGGAATAGTTTGGGGCAGCCAATACAACCACGCTCGCGAGACCCAGCAGGCAGAGAATTGTATTTTGTAAAACTGCTTTCATAAACTGATTTAATAAAGCAAATATATCAGTGAAAATGCGGGTTTGGTATCACATAAATGTGTGAAATGCGGGAATTTGCAGGATTTATGAAATACAAAAATTGCCCGGCAGATATGCCGGGCAACTCGATATATTGTTGTATGTCAACTACTTAGATAGTATATTCTTACAGGGCCGATAAGGGCTTGGGAGCAGGTACTATGTTGTCTACCGGCCTGGTGGTTTTAAGGTATGCAAAGATTGATTTCAGGTCCGTATCGGTCATATTTTTGTAAACCGTCCATGGCATGGGTGGTAATAAGGGGCGGCTGTTATCAAGCCCTTTCAGTTTGCCGTGGCGGATGGCACGAAGAAAATTTTCTTCGGTCCAGTTGCCAATACCGGTAACATCGGATGTAAGGTTACCAGCAAAAGATACGCCCCATGGCCCTATCGCGGCTGTGAGATCCGGGGCAAAGAGTACAAATCCCTTTTTTACATCTGAAGTGTTCAGTTTTGGCAATTGGGCATTCTGCGGGAAGCCGGAAAGCCGCAGCTCAGCGATCAGTTCGGGGCCGTTAGGTCCCATTTTCTTGGGTGAATGACAGTCATCGCAACCGGTAGTATTCACCAGGTATTCGCCCCGGGCAACCAGTGCGGCTGAATCAGGTAATACGGTCATGTTTTTGCTTCTGCC
>JANPIE010000053.1:0-47114 GCA_031424835.1 Chitinophagaceae bacterium | reverse complement strand
CTGTGTAAGCGACAGGGTTGCCGTGGTTGCCAATACCATAGCCGCACCGTCTATTTCACAGGTGGGTGATTCTCTGGTGAGCTCCATTGCTTCCGGTAACCAGTGGTTTGTAAATGATACAGCTATCAACGGTGCCAATGGTGTCAAATACAAACCCACCAGGAACGGTGTTTACAAAGTAACCGTTACCGATGTATTCGGATGCCAGAAAACATCCAATACCATTTCGTATGTGCTTACGGCCATCGACCCAACGGTAGCTGCGCGGGAAATCAACCTCTCTGTATCACCCAACCCCAATACCGGGCTTTTCAATCTTTCCTTTGAAGTAACTACCAGGGCCGACCTGAGCATTGATATATTAAGTTCTTCAGGACAAAGGGTATACAACAGTTCCCAATCGAATTTCAGTGGCAAATACGCCAGGCAGGTAAAGGTTGTAAACGTCAGCTCCGGATTATATACATTGAGGATCCAGCACGGTAAAAAAACCTACTTACAGAAAGTGATCATACAACGGTAAGGCAAACTTACTTTGAAAGAAAGGCTATCCGTTAGGGTAGCTTTTTTTTTGCGCGGTGACGGGTGTTGTTTCTTGGATCATAGTCCATGGTCCATAGTCCATGGTACATAGAATATCAACTCTTGAACAAACCTTATCGCACATTAACCGTTTACGACAGACTATCGACCATCGACCATGGACTATGGACTATGGACCATGGTCTATCCCCCCTCGACTCTAAACATATTTCCTTATTTTTAAAAAAACTTACACTATGCTGGAGCCATGGAGAACGGGAAAGGTCATTAGGATAGAGAATGCCACGGCACTCACACGCCGTTTCTGGATTGAGGTTACCGAATTGTCTGCTTTCGATTTTAAACCCGGGCAGTTTGTAACACTTGATCTTCCCATCCATGAACAAAAGAATAAGCGATGGAGAAGTTATTCCATTGCGTCAGCCCCTGATGGTACCAATGTATTTGAACTGGTGATCGTATTGCTGGAAGGCGGACTCGGCACACATTACCTGTTCAATAACATAACGGTAGGAAGTGAAATAACGCTTCGCGGACCACAGGGCAAATTTGTTTTGCCGGAAGAAATCACCGAAGACCTGTATCTTATCTGCACCGGCACAGGCATCGCACCTTTCCGGTCGATGGCCACTTTTTTACACCATCACAAACTACCTCACCAGGCCATTCATCTTATTTTCGGCTGCCGCAAATTTGAAGACGCATTATACCTGGATGAATTAAAAGCGCTTGAAATTTCAGAACCCGGTTTTTATTTCCATCCCTGCTACTCCCGCGAAACGGAAGTACCGGAAGGATCACAAAAAGGATATGTACACCCGGTGTATGAAAGCCTTACCGACCAGGGCAAAAAACCCGCTAAATTCTATCTATGCGGATGGAAAGTAATGATAGACGAAGCCAAACAACGCATACTGGCGATGGGGTATGATAAGAAGGCGATACATTTGGAGCTTTACGGATAGAGGCTCGTGACGTGAGACGTGAGACGTGAGACGTGAAAAGTGAGACGTGAGACGTGAAACTCACGTTTCATTTTTCACTTTTCACTTTTGACTTTTCACTTTTGACTTTTTAACTACCTCGTCGCCTCCTGCACCAACCTCCTCACCTCATCCATACCAACCCTCGTCTGCACCATACTGTCTCTGTAACGGATAGTAACTGTCCTGTCCTCTTTGGTTTGGTGATCAACGGTTACACAGAAGGGGGTGCCAATAGCATCCTGCCTGCGGTAACGTTTACCGATGGCATCTTTCTCTTCGTAAAAACATTTAAAATAAGGTTTGCATTCATCAACCAGCTCGCGGGCAAGTTCGGGCAGGCCGTCTTTTTTTGTAAGGGGCAGAATAGCCAGTTTTACGGGCGCTAATTTGGGTGGGATACGCATTACCACGCGGCTGTCACTGCTGCCATCTTCTTTTGTGAGTGTTTCTTCTTCGTAGGCATTTGAAAGAATCAAAAGAAACATACGGTCCAGCCCGATAGAGGTTTCCACTACATAGGGTACATAGTTCTGGTTGATCTCGGTATCAAAATACTGCATCTTCTTTTTACTGAAGAGCTGGTGTTGCGTAAGGTCGAAATCACTGCGGGAGTGTATGCCTTCCACCTCCTTGAATCCAAAAGGAAATTCATACTCAATATCGCAGGCTTCTTTGGCATAGTGTGCCAGCTTAACATGATCATGGTAACGGTATTTTTCCGCAGCGATGCCCAGTGCCAGGTGCCATTGCAGTCTGGCTTCTTTCCAGTACCTGTACCACTCACCCTCTGTGCCCGGGCGAACAAAGAACTGCATTTCCATTTGTTCAAACTCGCGCATACGGAAAATAAACTGGCGTGCAACAATTTCATTACGGAAAGCCTTACCCGTTTGTGCAATGCCAAAAGGAATTTTCATGCGTGCCGTCTTCTGCACATTCAGAAAATTTACAAAAATACCCTGCGCGGTTTCAGGCCTTAAATAAATGGTATCCGCATCTTCTGCCACAGAACCCAGTTGGGTGGAGAACATGAGATTAAACTGGCGTATTTCCGTCCAGTTGGCCGTTCCGCTTACAGCGCAAACGATATTGTTTTCGGTGAGCAGGTTTTTTAATCCTTCAAAATCTTCTGCGGCCAGTAAGGAATCCATCGCCAGTAACAATGCATCGGCTTCGGCTTCCTGTCCTTTCTCTTTCAATTCATCCGCTTTCGCTTCCAGCAAATGATCCACGCGGTATCTTTTTTTGCTGTCCCTGTTATCAATCATGGGATCGCTGAAATTATCCACGTGACCGCTGGCTTTCCAGGTGGTTGGATGCATGAAAATAGCGGCATCAATGCCCACAATATTTTCATGAAGCTGTGTCATGCTCTTCCACCAATGGTCGCGGATATTCTTTTTCAGTTCACTCCCATAGGGGCCATAATCATATACTGCACTCAATCCATCATAAATTTCACTACTCGGAAATACAAAGCCATACTCTTTTGCATGCGAAATGATGGCCTGGAAACGGTTGTCCTGCTGAATACTCATAAGGCGGCAAAAATATGCTTTTACCCTTGCTCTGCGAGCGGGTTGGGGAGGCATACCGGCTATTTTTTTGCATTCATCCATTATTTTATGCCTATCCGGATAAAAAAATTAGTTTTAGCCCCACTTAACCAATCTTGAGATGATCAGAAAATTACTCGCGCTGGTATTTGCGCTTCCTTTCTTTGCCGGGGCTCAGCAGACCTCGGAATACCCCAATGACTACCTGAGCCCCGCTTTCCATGCAGGCAGAAGGGCTGCTTTCAGGGAAAAAATGCCGGCCAATACGGTGGGTGTTTTCTTCGCCTCGCAGGTTCGTGTGCGCAACAATGATGTGGATTACATGTACGCGCAGAGCAAGAATTTCTATTACATGACAGGTCTTGAAGAACCCAATTCGCTGCTGCTGCTTTTTAAAGAACCTGTGACGATACTCAATAAAACCGGTACCGAGTTCCTGTTTGTTCAACCCCGTAACCCGCTGCAGGAAATGTGGACGGGAAAGATATTGGGTGTGGATGGGGTAACTGACCGTTATAAAATCAGCAATGTATTCACCCATGAGCAATTCAGCGGTTCAACAGTGGACCTCAGTAAAGTAGATTCGGTACTAACTGGCATGTATAATGAACAAATCCTGTCTAAATTTTATCCCCGCAGAAGAGGCGCACTGGTGATGGATCCCCTCTCGCGGATGGCAACGCTGGTAGACAGCGCCATTGTGAGTAACCGGAAAACGGTGAATGCCGGTGTTTTCAACAGCATCATGCAGCAACTGCGCGGCATCAAACAACCCGAAGAGATTGCCCTGCTGCAGAAAGCCGCAGATATGAGTGTACAGGGTCACAATGAAGTGATGAAATCTGCCAGGCCAGGTATGACGGAATACCAGGCTCAGGCCGTAATGGAATACATGTTTAAAAAGAATGGCTCAGAATATGTGGGCTACCCCAGTATCAATGGCTCCGCCGCCAATGCATGCATACTTCATTACATCACCAACCAGCGATTGATGAAAGCCGGTGACCTGCTGCTGAGCGACTGCGCCGCCGAATACCATGGGTATACTGCCGATGTAACCCGAACCATTCCTGTGAGTGGAAAATTTACGCCCGCCCAGAAGCTCATCTATGAGCTGGTGCTCGAGTCGCAGGATTCTGCGTTTGAAAAATGCAAACCCGGTATCCTTTATACGGAACCGCATGCTGCCGCGTTAAGAGTGATCACCCGCGGACTTACCAAACTGGGCATCATCAGCAATGCGGCGGAAGCGAGAACTTATTTTCCGCATGGCACTTCGCACCACCTGGGACTTGATGTACACGATATGGGCTCCAGGGGTCCGCTGGAAGAAGGGGCCGTGTTTACAGTTGAACCAGGTATCTATATCCCGCCGGGAAGCAAATGCGATCCCAAATGGTGGGGTATTGGTGTGCGGATAGAAGACGATATCCTGATTACCAAAACCGGCTACCGCAACCTCTCTGCAGGCTCGCCGAGAACGGTGGCAGAGGTTGAGAAAATGGCAAAGCAGAAGAGCATCTTCAAATAAATTGTATGCCTAAATAAAAGATGCCACATTCCGTTTGGAACGTGGCATCTTTCATAATCCCTCCGAGCCCTTTGTTCGTCCTCCCTGCCTCTGTGTTAAAATCTCCGTTTCTATAAACTAAATACTCCTCATCAGTTTCCACAATGCCTACAGGGGTTTAAGCGGCTCTTCAGGTGTTCGCGGCTCAGCAACGCTGATGCTTGTATTGGTGAGTACGGGGTTATCCTGTACCTGCAGTGATGCTTTGTTCTCCAGTTCAATTTCCTGTATCCATACTGCATAATCATTCGGAAAAATATTGCGGCCTTTCTGGATAGCGTTTACCCTTGTAAAAGTAGCGCCAAAATAAAGTATGGTAGCTGAGTAATACACCCACAACAAAATAATCACCACCGACCCTGCTGCCCCATACGTGCTGCTGATCTCTGCTTTGCGCAGGTAGTAGCCAATGCCGAACTTGCCCAGCATAAATAAGAAAGCAGTGGTCAGCGCGCCGATGACCACATCGCGCCATTCGATTCGCGCATCGGGCAGCACTTTAAAAATGATGGCAAACAAACAGGTGATGGTTCCAAACGTGATGAGTACGTTAATGATGTAAGCGATATATACCGCGAGACCCGGAAATAATTTCAGAAGCTGGTCCCCTACCAGGTCCAGGACGGAATTGACCACTAACGATACCAGCATGATAAAACCCAGGCTCACTACCATTGAAAAACTAAGCAGCCTGTTAACGATGAGTTTCAGCCATCCTTTTTTGGGCTTGGCCTTTAACCTCCATATATAATTTATCGAATCCTGTATTTCTGCAAATACCCCTGTTGCCGCAAAAATCAGCGCGGCTATACCGATTACAGAGGCCCAGCTAAGATCGCGTGATGCTGTGGCGTTTCGAATAATCTGTTCTATCTGCAGAGCAGCATCGGCGCCTATAAAACCCTGTATCTGTTCAAAGATGGTACCCTGAATGGCAGCCCGGCCATAAAAAATATCAAAAAAACTAATGATCACTATCAACATAGGGGCGATGGAAAAGACCGTATAATAAGCCAGCGCCGCACTCATGCGCAGGGTTTTATTATTGAAGAAATCCTCGTACGACTCTTTCAATGTTGACCAGGTACCTACTATATGCCGTCGCATGTGTGGTTTTTTAAAGGGCTGCTCATTGGAGTTTTTTATTCTGACTATGCCTGTCCGCATCACGTATGTTCTTCTTTTCAAAGTTTTTCTCCAGTGCGGAATCGAGGTCAACGCCTGTCTGGTTGGCCAGGCAAAGCAATACCCAAAGTACATCCGCCATCTCGTCCGCTATCTCCCTGCCCTTATCGGTTTCCTTGAAAGATTGCTCTCCATAACTACGCACCAAGAGGCGGCTCAATTCCCCAACTTCCTCCATAAGGATGCCCAGGTTGGTTAACTCATTAAAATATCGTACCCCCGTAGTGGTGATCCATCCATCTACCCGTTGCTGGGCCTCATTTATGGTCATAATGTATCGTTTACTATTTTCTTTGTTCAAATCCAGCCGGCCGGGCTACTGTTGCCTACTCCCACCCTTCAAAAGGTATTCCATTTACAATATCTTTTTCAAACCACCACCCCCATAAATTGTCTTGATCTTCATGATGGTTGCAATGGATTCTGCACGCTGCTTTGCCAGGATAGCTTTCTCACCAGCAAAATATTCATCTACGGTAAACGTAAACAACGTTACCCATCTCTCAAAGTGTTCCTCCCTGAACGCCGATAAGCGGTGGATATGCTTATGTATTTCCAAAACATTACCCTTATACGCTGCCTTCCCAAAAAGAACCGTTTCCCAAAAATCAACAATCACCGGCATATGCGTATCCATTTGTAAGGGCACCACTTCCGTAAAGAAATAACCTATCACGGGATCAACCAATGCCTTGCTGTAAAAATTTTGCAGCAAATGTTCAATATCTGATCGGCTCTCAATATCGCGCATGCTATTCCCTGTCTTTAGAATCGATGATGATGGTAACCGGACCGTCGTTCAGCAACCGAAGTTTCATATCCGCCCCGAAAATACCTGTCTGCACTTTTTTCCCCAGATCCGTTTCCAAACGGTGTATCATTTTTTCATACAAAGGAATGGCCTGTGAAGGTTTGGATGCTTTGATATACGATGGCCTGTTGCCTTTTTTGGTACTGGCATGCAGAGTGAACTGGCTTACCAGCAGGATATCACCTTCCACTTCCTTTAATCCCAGGTTCATTATTCCCTCGCTGTCATTGAAAATACGCAGGCCAACGATCTTATTACTCAACCAATTGATATCCTCCTCTGTATCCGCATCTTCTATGCCTACCAGCACAACAAGGCCCATACCGATGGCGCCGGTTACGGACCCGTCTACCACTACTGATGCTTCAGTTACGCGCTGAACCACAATTCTCATACGCTCTTAACAGTTTTTTGACGATTTTTGTAAGAATGAAGATAGACATTACACCGGAGATACAGTTCCAGACCGCACGCAGTGGTGGCAAAGGCGGGCAGAACGTGAACAAGGTGGAAACGATGGTGGAGGGACGCTGGCAGGTGGCCGATTCAAAACTGGTTACGGAAGAACAAAAGCAACTCATCATCGCAAAGCTCCCTAACAAAATAACGGATGAAGGAATACTGCTGGTAAAATCACAATCAGAACGGTCGCAGCTCGGTAACAAAGAACAGGTAATTAAAAAAATGAACCAGCTGGTGGCAGCAGCACTGGTAAAAAGAAAACTACGTCGCCCCACCAAACCTACAAAGGCTTCAAAGGAAAAAAGGATGGAATCCAAAAAAAGAAACACCTTCCATAAAGAGAACAGGAAAAAGATAAACCGCAACGATTTCTGATGAAAATATTTTGTTTGATAGCCTGTTTTCTTTTTACCTGTTTTATAACAGCAAAGGGTGAAGGGCAGGGAGTAGTCAGCAATGGCATTCCCCCTGCAGGGAAAGACAGTCATAACACATCATTTCATTCTAATCCCGGGCCAACGCGTAAACTGGTACTTATATTTCATCACATGATTGGCAATAAAACGCTTTTACTGGGCGAAACATTTACCACTGCTACCGGCGACACGATTCAGGTATACAAATTCAAATACTATCTGTCCAATTTTTCCGTTACGGATGACAAAGGGAAAATAATACAACTACCCCCTCAATACTGCCTGGTTGACGAGGCAGACAGCGCTTCCAAAACCATCGTATTGAACATACCCGACATCACAGTAACGGGTGTAAGCTGGTTACTGGGCGTTGACAGTATTAAAAATGTTTCAGGCATACAAAGCGGCGCACTCGACCCTTTAAAGGGAATGTTCTGGACCTGGAACAGCGGTTATGTAATGGCAAAACTGGAAGGAAGCGCAACCGCATCAAAGATTGCCGGTCAGTCGTTCCAATACCATATCGGTGGTTTCAGAACCCCAATGAATACATTGCGTACCATTCGCCTTTCTGCGTCTTTAGAAAAAGATGTACCCGCCATTCATATCATTGCGGATATCAACCGCTGGTTTACAGGAAAAACAAACCTCTCCATTGCTGAAACACCTGTTTGTCATGGTCCCGGGCCCCTGGCAGTCAGGATTGCTGATAATTACAGTACGATGTTCTCTATTCAAAATACATATTGATATGAAACTGTCGGGAAAAGTATGGGTATTGGCGCTGATTATTTTTTCGGGTATAGGCTGGGTTACTGCTGACAACACATACTTTAAACCGCGACCCGTAAAATTCATCACGCCCCTTGGCTGGCCCAAACCGGTATATGATTTTTCAAAAAATCCGCTGACCGAAGAAGGCATTGCACTGGGAAGAAAATTGTTTTATGATGGCAGCCTGAGCAGGGACGGTAATTTTTCCTGCGGCAGTTGCCACCAGCAGTTTGGCGCATTCAATACGTACGATCACAACCTGAGTCATGGTTTTAACAACTCGCTTACTACGCGCAATGCACCCGGACTTTTTAACCTGGCCTGGCAGAAAGAGTTTATGTGGGATGGCGGAATCAACCACCTGGATCTCCAGCCACTTGCGCCCATTACCGCTGATAACGAGATGGCCATGAATATTGAAACGGTGATCAGCAATTTACGCCGCGACAAAGAATACCGGCGTATGTTCCGCTCTGCGTTTGGCGATGAAACCATCAATTACCTTCGAATGGGTAGGGCCCTTAGCCAGTTTATGCTGCAGATGGTAAGCAGCAATAGCAAGTATGATAAAGTAAAGCGGGGTGAAGCATCTTTCATACTTCCTGAAAAACTGGGCTACGAAATATTTCAGAAAAAATGCACCGGTTGTCACACGGAACCCCTGTTCAGCGATTTTTCCTACCGCAATACGGGCATGAGCACGGACCGCGCATTAAATGACCTGGGCAGGATGAAGATTACCGGTGATAGCAGGGATTCACTGAAATTCAGGGTGCCCAGTCTTCGCAATGTGGCACTGACATTCCCGTATGGACACGACGGCCGATTTTTTTCGCTTTTAAATGTTTTTGAGCACTATCGTAAAAATATGGTGGCTGATAAGCACACCGATTCCCTGCTGCGGGGCAAGCTGGCGCTGTCCAATTACGAGATAGGGCAGCTTACGGCTTTTTTGTATACACTCACCGATTCAAGTTTTGTAAAGGACCCACGTTTTGCTGCACCGGGTAATATAAATGACAAGCCACCAGTGGATATTCATCAATAAGCAGCACATTCGCTATTTTAGCAGTTGAGGAGGCGGCGAGCTACGAGCGGCGAGCCGCGAGCTTGATTTGCTTAGGCAATGCGGCACCATAAACCCTTACAAGTAAACTATTAGATCACATTGAGCGGCATAAAAAAATTAGCGGGACAAACCATGTGGTACGGCGTAAGTTCAATTGCTGCGCGGTTCATTAATTACCTGCTTACCCCCTATTTAACCTTTAAATTCACCGAGGCGCAGTATGGGGAGATGTCCATTGTGTATGCGTTCATTCCCTTTATGAATGTTGTGTTCACCTATGGAATGGAGACGGCTTTTTTTCGTTTTGCGAATAAGCATGATAAAGAAAAAGTGTTCAGCACCACCAGCCTCTCGCTGATCGGTTCTACTTTGTTACTCAGCCTGGTACTGGTATTGCTCCAGGGGCCACTGAGCGGCTTACTGCAGGTTACGGCACATCCTGAATATATTACACTATCGGCCGCAATCATTGCTATGGATGCTTTGTGCACCATTCCCTTTGCACGTTTAAGGCAGGAAGGCAGACCCGTTAAGTTCGCTTTGGTTAAGGTGGGTGGCATAGTAATGAATATCATCAGCATTTATTTTTTTCTCAGTATCTGGCCGGATTTGGTTGCAGCAAATCCCGCTCACTGGACAACGCAGTATTTTAATCCGGACTGGGCGGTAGGTTATGTATTGCTGGCAAACCTGATACAGAACGGACTGACTCTGCTGTTACTGTCGCGCGAATTTTTTGGTTTTAAATGGCAACTTGACGCAAGCTTATGGAAAGAGATGATGCGGTATGGCCTTCCTCTTGTCATTGCAGGTTTTGCGGGAATGATCAATGAAACATTTGACCGTATCATGCTGGGCTGGTGGGCTCCGGTGCAGGGTGAGGAAGCGGCCAAGGCAGAAGTAGGTATTTATTCCGCGTGTTATAAACTTTCGATACTGATCACACTGGCAGTACAGGCATTTCGTATGGGGGCCGAACCGTTTTTCTTTAAACAGGCTCAGGAAGAACACGCACCACGTGTTTACGCGCGCGTGATGAAATTTTTTGTCATCACGCTTTGCTTCATGTTCCTGGCGGTGGCACTGTACATGGATATATGGAAACTTTTTATCCGAAATCCCCGGATGTGGACGGGGCTGAAAGTGGTGCCCATATTGTTATTCGCCAATATGTTCCTCGGTATTTATTATAACCTGAGCGTTTGGTATAAACTGGGCAACAAAACGCTGGCAGGCGCTTATCTTACATTACTGGGTGCGGCCATCACCCTTATTATCAACTGGCTTTTTATCCCGTATTATAGCTACATGGCTTGTGCATGGGCAACGTTTGCATGTTATGGCAGCATGATGGTGGCCAGTTATGTATGGGGACAAAAAGAATACCGGGTACCCTATGCTACCAAAAAACTGGTGGCGTATATGGTGATCGTTACGCTGATCTTTTTTATGCACAAAGGCGCCATTTATTTATATGATACCAAATGGTTCAGCCTTAGTATGGCCACGCTGCTGTTTGGCTTTTTCGCGTGGTTTATCATTTTAATTGAAAGAAAAGAATTGCAGAAATTACCATTTGTAGGAAAATATATTTGATATGGCAGAAGATTTAACCATCCAAAAAGGGACGAAAGAGGAACAATATCATTCATTGATCCCGCAGATAAAAGCATTAACAGAAGGCGAACCCGATCTTATAGCAAACCTGGCTAATATAGCGGGTGCATTAAAAGAACAATTTGGCTGGTTCTGGGTAGGGTTTTATTTGGTGAAAGACGGGCAACTGGTGCTGGGGCCTTTCCAGGGACCGGTTGCCTGTACACGCATCCATAAAGGCCGGGGAGTATGTGGTACCAGTTGGGCAAAAGCCACAACGTTAGTTGTACCTGATGTTGAAAAATTTCCCGGTCATATAGCGTGCAGCAGTTTGTCAAGATCCGAGATAGTAGTGCCCCTGATAAAAGACAATATTGTCTGGGGTGTACTGGATGTTGACAGTGATAAGCTGGATGATTTTGATGAGACAGATAAGCGTTTTCTTGAAGAGATCGTGGGGAATATTGAATATTGAACAGGGAATATCGAATAACGAACTGAAAGAAATTTCCTCTGCGTAAACTCTGCCCCTCCTGTTCTCTGCGGTTGGAAAAAACTTCGGGATTGATACTGTCCGTATCTCGCAATCCTTGCTAACCGCGGAGAACATGAGAAGCAGAGGTTACGCAGAGTCATATCCATCAAACACTTGTGCCTTGCCCCTTACAGCTTGTGCATTGTAACCCGCCACTTGTCTCTTATTGAAAAATTCCTTATCTTTGCACCATTCATATACTCTCTCTACAGACTGATCACTCTTCCGTGACAAAGTTTCATCAAGTCAATTACGGGCAGGCTATATACCATCTGATCTTAATTCAGGTGTTCATTTATTAAATTTTTGCATTTTGTTATTCGAACAATTGAACCTCATTGAGCCCATCCTGAAGGCGCTCGGAACTGAAGGTTACACAACACCCACACCCATTCAGGAACAAGCCATTCCATTGGTATTACAAGGCCGCGATCTTCTGGGTTGTGCCCAAACCGGCACGGGTAAAACCGCCGCCTTCGCTATTCCCATGCTGCAGTTATTGAATGCATCCAAGACGGCGAATCCAGCAGCAAAGGGCATAAAGGCCCTGATACTTACCCCCACAAGGGAGCTGGCTATACAAATAGACGAAAGTTTTGCCGCATACGGTAAAAACCTCCGGCTGAAACACCTGGTAATTTTTGGCGGCGTTTCACAACAGCCACAGACCAATGCATTGCGCAATGGTGTGGATATACTGATTGCTACACCCGGCCGTTTACTGGACCTGGTAGAGCAACGTTTTATCAATCTTTCACAACTGGAAATACTGGTACTGGATGAAGCTGACCGTATGCTGGATATGGGCTTTATACACGACGTAAAAAAGATCATCACAAAAGTGCCTGCCAAAAGACAAACGCTTTTCTTCTCTGCTACCATGCCGCAGGAAATTGCGAAACTGTCCAGCACTATTTTGAACAATCCTGCTAAAGTAGAAGTGACACCGGTATCGTCTACCGCTGAAACCATACAGCAGGCAATGTATTTTGTTGAGAAGGAAAACAAAAAACATTTGTTGATCCACCTGTTGAAAGACAATGCCATTCAAAGCGCATTGGTATTCACACGTACCAAACATGGTGCAGATAAGGTAGTGAAGGAACTGAGCCGTGCAGGTATTGGTGCCGAAGCTATTCACGGAAATAAATCGCAGAATGCGCGGCAGCGTGCATTGGGCAATTTTAAATCCGGTGAAACACGCGTATTGGTAGCCACAGATATTGCCGCAAGGGGTATTGATGTGGACAATCTTTCACACGTAATCAACTTTGAATTACCGAATGTGCCGGAAACTTATGTACACCGTATTGGCCGTACGGGCCGGGCAGGTGCAAGTGGTATTGCGTATTCATTTTGTGATGCGGAAGAAAAAGAATTCCTGCGTGATATCCAGAAGCTGATCGCGAACTCGGTACCGATAGTTACGGATCATCCCTATGCCATGAGCAATACTTCCCTGACAACATACAAATCTTTACCGCAAAAGCCGGTAGAGAGACATCACCAGAATGCGCAGCGACGTTCATTCAGGGGTGGTGACAGCAGGAGGTATAGTGGTAATTCATCTTCGGCGAGAAACTATTAAAAAAATTTCTTAGCAATACGACTACAAGAGCAGGATGCAGATCCTGCTCTTTTTTTTCACCGCCCCGGCGCAACGACGCAAAGGGACACCAGGAAATTCCTCGCGCAACCTTGCGGCTTTGCGCCTTTGCGGTGAAAAGAAAAGCAGCACGCTAAAAATCGCACATTCCCCCAAATCCCCTATTTTTGCGACCCATAAGCGGATGTGGCGAAATTGGCAGACGTACCAGACTTAGGATCTGGCGCCGTAAGGCATGCAGGTTCGACCCCTGTCATCCGCACAACTGATTACCAGTCGATTATAAAAACCCGCTTTCGCGGGTTTACTTTGTTACCCTTGCCTCACTGAGCAGATCTTTGGCCGGGAGACCTGAGTAATCAGTGAGATGTAAGGCAACCCAGTACATAACTTCCCCATTACTAATTTTAGCCCTCGAGGGTACAGATAACAAATTGCATTCATTTTTTGTATGCATCTATAGACGTTAGCTCACTGTGTTAAGCACTTACCCTTAAAAATAATTGAGGAAATTATGTAAGATGCATTCATTTTTGGATAAACAATGATTCCTCGCAGCAACCCGCGGAGGTACGGTGCCCCATAGTTTTTAGAACCATTCAGTTTTCTTTTTCCGACAAATTGCAGGAAATGCTATTCCGCAGTTTCGTAATCAGTGATACCGGCCCTCGTGTGCGATTTCATCTCCGGGTTAATAGGCCAATGCCATATATGTTTTGAAAATAGTCAAATCCTGCTTCTTTTAGTCCCTTGAAAAAACGGGTGGCATCTACGATAAAAACGACATCATTTTTCCATACATTCGAAAGCTTAGTAAAAAATGATGCTAAGGAAAACACGAAATAAAGGACATACTAAATTGCACAAAATATAGTCCGCATATTTAATGCCGGAGAATAGCTCTCAACCCATATCATAGATTTGAAATAAGCTCACCCGCTTTGAAACCAAACAAAACAACATGAAATTATTTTTGCTGCTGATCAGCGTTAGCGCAATGCTATCGGCAACGGGGCAATCCGCTGAACCTAATCGGGATACAAAAAAAATGAGTATGCTACAGATGGCTCAATACCCCTTAATCAAGAGCCATCCACTCACACTGGTACTTCCCGTTGAAGGCATTGATGAAAGACCGGATACCACGATGCAGTATAATGTCCTATTTAGCTGGACTTGGGCAGCGCGTGATTCCATCAAAGCCAGGAAAACAAATTTCGGCCTGCAGGAAATCGGCCGAATTATCAACCTGCATATTGCATCAGGTATCCCGCGGAAAAAAATGAATATTGTAGTGGCTGCCTATGGCTTTACGCCCTATGCCCTGATAAATAATGAAGCATACCGGGCCAGATTCAATATTGATAACCCAAACAGTAAACTATTGCAGGAACTGCTGGACAATGGTGTAAAGGTTATTGTTTGTGGCCAGGCAATGGGCTTCCTTGATATTGAGAAAAAGTCGCTCCTACCCGGATTAAAAGTTTCCTATACGGCGCAGACAATATTATCTTCCTACCAATTAAAAGGTTATGTAAGGTTTAACCAGGATACTGAGAATTAATTACTGAATGATAATAAGGATAGTGATAATTGACGGGACGCACTGAATTTTACAGACCGGTTTTCTCAGGAAACCTGCCTTTAATCATGAGCGAGAAACACACACAGAAATTTATTGCGCTAACAGTGTTTGCTGAGCCAAACCGTTTCGTACCCACAGCTTCGCAAGGAGGCTTGCCGTTCTGAAACTGGAAAGGAACGGTGAAGGGAATACTGTAGGTGTATCCCTGCGGTGTTTTCTCTTGGGTGCGGCATTGCACGTGAATGCCAGTTCCCAGGCTCCAAATTTGCCTGATAGACTTTTGTAGAACTTTTTATACACTCCTAGTCTTGTTTCTTTTTCCGTTCAGACCGAACTTCCTTAACGTTGTGTGTAACATCATCGCCTTTTGTCTGCCATTCCAAATTCTCGCGGCTGTCGAGGTTATCTTTATTCTCGGGTCTTGAACGTTTGTCTTTGATAACGTTCTGCTTTTCACGGGGTACATTATTTGGTTTCATACATTACTGTTTACGGGTAGTAATGCCAAATCCATGCCATCGATATAATCTGGGTTGGGGTAACAGTTACACGCATATATTTTTTGAGCCGCTGCCTAAAAAAGTTTGCATGGCCGCCAACAAGGCCCTAAATTTGCGCCACGGCCGGTTCTTTGGCCCCGATCCTACATCTCCAGGCGCCTTCACTTCCTTATTACAGGTGTAGGTGTCTTTTTCAAAAAACTTTTTTGCAATAACTGTTAAACCCGGCTTACGCATGGCGAAAAATATATTATTGATAGACGATGATATGGATGAACCCGAAATTTTCATGAATGCCCTTCGTGACGCGAACATTGCTTTTCACTGCACCTGGGCCGCAGACGCAGACCAGGCATTGGTTCATCTTGAATCAACATCGCCCGATTTTATCGTGCTCGATTTTAATATGCCCAAAATGAACGGGATTGAGCTGCTTCGTCTATTAAAAAGTAAAACACATCTCCGTCACATACCCGTAGTCATGTATTCCGCTACCATGGACGGTCATTTAAACGCGGAAGCACTGAAAGCAGGTGCGGCCGAATGCATCCGCAAGCCTTATGATATGCGCGACATACCCAGCCTCCTGAAAGCTTTCTTGTAACCTTTGCCAATTCCACAGTTTTCCTATATTTGTCTTTACCGCTTTTAGCCGGAACTATACATACTTACTGCATCCGCGTTATCGCCCGTTAGTTCCCGGCCTGGCTTTTATTTTTTTGCATACATGGTTTTGTAGTTTGTATCTATAGTTTCCTGTTGGAGCAGATCTCATTTTCTATGGACAAGACAATGGCTACAGTCCCCAACCTGCATCCCAATCATCCTGTATTGTTACAGGCAATACTCAACACTTTTCATAGTGGGATCCATATATTTCATGCGCTTCGCAATGAAGCGGGCGAGATAACTGATTTCGAGTTTGTTTTACTCGGCAACAAAAGTGTGGTGTTTGAAGGCCGGGAAAACCTTTCGGGTAAAAAATTATTTGAAGAATATCCGGATTACCGGTCACAACTCGACAGCCTCAGGCAGGTAGTAGAGACCGGTATTTCCAAAACCCAGGAGGTACACCATACAAAAGACGGGCAGGATACCTGGTACCTGGTATCTGATTCAAAATTCGGGGATGGCTTTGTAAATGTTTGGGAAGATATTACGGAGCACAAACAGGCCGAAGAAAAAATAAGGGAACTTAACCGCTCGCTGCTCATCAACAACCGTGAACTGGCTTCACTCAACTCTGAGTTAAAGACATTCAACTCGATTGCCGCGACCGACTACACAGACACACTCCGAAAACTGTATACCAATCTGGAATTCATCATTTCTAACGATGCAAGAAACCTTACCGATGAAGGTAAGGCCAATGTACGCAGGGCACAGTCGGCGATTCAGAAAATGAAACTGCTTACAGAAGACATTGTAGCCTATTCCCGAATACATACCCACGACAATGATCTCCAGGGCGTAGACCTGGTGAATATGCTGTTGAACATCCAGGAAGATATGCGCCGTTTATGGCCGGGACTTGAGATCAAGATAGAGTGTATGGATAATATGCCGCATATCCAGGGCTACCCGTTCCTGCTGAATTTGCTTTTCCATCACCTGGTTGACAATGCAGTTAAGTTCCGGAGGGAGAATACAAACCCGGTAGTAACGGTTGCCTGCGATACTTTTGAAGCCCAAGCGTTAAAACATCAGTCAGCCATTCCGGGTACACGCTATAACTGTTACACCATTACGGATGATGGCATAGGATTCGATCCCCAGCACTCCGAAGATATTTTCACCATTTTTTACCGGGGCCACCAGAAGGGAACGTACAAGGGTTCCGGGATCGGGCTGGCCATCTGCCGCAAGATCATGGACATACATGGGGGCTTTATCATAGCGGAAAGCAAGCCCGGCAACGGCGCCAGTTTCCATTGCTACTTTCCATTGGACGCAGCTAAATAACTAGCTGTATATCAACGAGTTTCGTGTTGGGTTGCGTTTGCCTGAGATTAGCGCAACCCGATAGCATCTTGTGTGCATCAATCCCTTACCTTTGCAGCCCGAAAATTTACGTTTAAAAAAATACATGTATGGCGTCTATTACCAGAGAGAATATCGGCCCGTTGAACGACAAGCTGACCGTAACACTAGGCAAAGAAGATTATTACCAGGGTTTTGAACAAAGCCTGAAGAAATATGCAAAAACAGCCAATATTCCGGGCTTCCGCAAAGGAATGGTTCCTTCCGGGCTGGTGAAAAAAATGTATGGACAGGGCGTATTCAACGACGAGGTTTTACGCAAAGTAGAAAGCGAGCTGAATGCCTACCTGAATAAAGAACAACTGGATATTTTTGCGCAGCCACTACCGCTGGATACCGATGCCCGTTCACTTGACATGAACAATCCTGCAGACTACCATTTTGCCTTTGAGATTGGGTTAAAACCTGCGTTTGAGATCGATCCTAAAAAGATCAAAGTGACGCGCTATAATGTAATGGTTACCGACTCGATGGTTCAGGAAGAAGTGGATCGCCTGCTGGTGCGTAACGGTAAAATGACAGAACCCGAAGCAGTAACCGGTGACGACAATATGCTCAATGTAAAATTCATTGAATCAGATGCCAGCGGCAATGATGTTGAGGGTGGCATTACCAAAGACAATTCATTACTGGTAAAATATTTTGCAGAAAGCTTTCGCCCAAACCTTGTTGGCGCCAAAAGCAATGATGTTGTGGTACTTCAGCTCAGCAAGGCATTCGCGGGTAAAGAACTGGATACCATCCTGCAGGACCTTGGATTGACTGCCGAAGAAGCTGATAAATATTTTAAACTCGTGATCACGAAAGTAGGTCTGGTTGAAAAAGCTGAGATCAATGAAGACCTTTTTACAGCCGTTTACCCTAATGATGAAACGATCACAACTGAAGTTGCTTTCCGAAACGCGATAAAAGCGGATATTGAAGCGCATTTTGCGCAGCAGGCACGCAACCAGGTGCATGACCAGGTGTATCATTATCTGGTGGACCATACCAGCATGGATTTTCCGGAAGCTTTCCTGAAACGCTGGTTGCAGACCGGCGGCGAGCAGCCCAAAACTGCCGAAGAGGCAGAGAAAGATTATCCCAGTTTTGTTAGCCAGCTCAAATGGACCCTGGTTAGCAGCAAATTGATCCAGGATAATAAAATTGAAGTATTACCGGATGATATCCGTGAATTTGCCAAACAACAGCTATTCAGCTACATGGGCGGCCAGTTGGGAGCCCTGGGTGATAACCAGCAATGGGTGGATGACTATGCCAACCGAATGATGCAGGACAGGAAATTTGTGGAAGACAGCTATCACCGCATCAGCACCGAAAAGCTTTTCAACCTGCTGGAGGGACAGGTCTCTTTTAATGAGGAACCCATCACCGCGGAGGAATTTGCAAAAAAACTGCATCATCACCATCACTAATTGTCCAAGGGGAAATTAACGATTTGCCGGGCCTTGGCCCGGCTTTTTTATGATCTTTATGCTGAGCCTCAAATGGGCAAACCCTGAACGTTTACTGACTAGTTGTCCGAATCCATAGTTTGCACAGTATTTGCCAGTATTTTCATTCTGAAAAACCAAATCACTTACCTTCAAAGCGAAAATCGATATATATGAATATTGGAAAAGAGTTTGAACAGTACGCAGTAAAACATCGCGGCATCAGCAGTGCCAGTTTACATAGTTACCAGCAAAATGGGTTCACCAACCTGACACCTTATATTATTGAGGAAAGACCGCTGAACGTAGCCAGCATGGACGTATTCAGTCGCCTGATGATGGACCGCATCATCTTTATGGGTGAGGGCATCAATGATTATGTGGCCAACATTGTTACGGCCCAATTGCTTTTCCTGGAAAGCGTAGACAGGTCCCGTGATATCCAGATGTACATTAACAGCCCGGGTGGCGGAGTATATGCCGGCCTGGGAATCTATGATACCATGCAATTCATCAGTCCTGATATCGCCACCATTTGTACCGGTATGGCAGCCAGTATGGCGCAGATACTCTTGTGTGCGGGTGTAGCCGGTAAACGTACCGCGTTACGGCACAGCAGGGTAATGATTCACCAGCCCAGCGGGGCAATTGGCGGGCAGGCCAGTGATATCGAGATCACCGCCAAAGAGATCAGGAAACTGAAGCAGGAACTCTATAATATCACTGCTCACCATACCGGTAAGGACCCGCAGGTAATTGCCGCCGACAGCGATCGTGATTTCTGGATGACCGCACAGGAAGCGAAGGAATATGGGTTGATAGATGAAGTGTTGCTAACCAATCCCAGGAAAGAAAAGAAAGGCTGATCGATACGTGGGTTGTCAATCGTGAGTCGTGAATAAACGACGACGATTTTCCACTCACGCCTTACGATTGACGACTCACGATACATACTTTGAACAAAAAAATTAATCGAAATGATCCAAAAAAAATACATAGCCCCCTATCTACAGAACGACGACGATGATGAGAACGAGCCAAAACCGGAAAGGCAGGAACAGCCGATCAATGATTTCATGACCAAGAAACTCGAGAAAATGTTCTTCGAAAGAAGGGCCGTTTATCTCTGGGGTGTGGTGGATGATAAATCTGCCCGCGAAGTGGTAACCAAATTGCTTCTTCTCGATACCGATAATCCGGGCGAAGAGATCAAATTTTATATTAATAGTCCGGGTGGTGTGGTAACCAGCGGCATGGTCATCTATGATACGATGAAACTGATCCAAAGCCCGGTAAGCACCATTTGCATGGGACTTGCAGCGAGCATGGGATCCATATTGCTCAGCGCCGGTACCAAAGGCAAAAGGTTTATGTTCCCCCATGGTGAGGTGATGATTCACCAGCCAAGCCTGGGTGGTTATTTCCAGGCCAACAGTGCGGATATCGAGATCCAGGCCACACAGATCCGCAAGACCAAGGAATTGGGTGCGAGGATACTGGCCGCCAACTGCGGTAAATCGGTTGAACAGATCCTCAAAGACTTTGACCGTGACTACTGGATGAATGCCCAGGAAGCGGTGGCATACGGCATAGTGGATGGTGTTATGGACAAAATATAGGCCTGGCACACCATTTTAGCTATCTTTTTGCCGGTAATTCATGTTCAGACGCCTGAACTGTAATAACTTTGCAACGCTTTGCTGCAATTGCTTGTCTCTTTGGCAGGTTTGCCCGCAAGCAAAAAATAATCTATGGCAAAAGCTTCCCAACTCCATTGTTCTTTCTGTGGCCGCAGCCGCGATGAGGTGAAAATACTCATTGCAGGGCAGGATGGCCATATCTGTGAGAACTGCGTGGAGCATGCGCAGGAAATCATTGCCCAGGAGCTTACAGCCAAACAGGAAGGCGGATCAGCCGGCAGCCCCGCTAATTTTAAGCTCAATGTCCGCCGCCCGGCAGAGATCAAGAAATTCCTGGATGAATACGTAATTGGACAGGACGACGCCAAAAAGGTGTTGTCCGTAGCGGTGTATAATCACTATAAAAGGGTAAACAATAAGCTTCAGCCGGATGATGTGGAGATTGAAAAGAGCAATATTATTATGGTGGGTGAAACCGGTACCGGCAAAACATTGCTGGCCAAAACCATCGCCCGTTTGCTGAACGTGCCCTTTGCCATTGTGGATGCAACTGTATTTACCGAAGCAGGATACGTTGGAGAAGATGTAGAGAGCATGCTTACCCGCCTGCTGCAGAACTGTAATTACGACGTAACAGCCGCAGAACGTGGTATTGTTTATGTTGACGAGCTGGATAAGATAGCGCGCAAAGGAGATAACCCATCCATTACACGCGATGTTAGTGGCGAAGGTGTGCAGCAGGGGTTGTTGAAAATGCTGGAAGGCACAGAAGTGCTGGTACCCCCACAGGGCGGACGCAAACATCCTGAACAGAAAATGATCAGGGTAGATACACGCAATATTTTATTTATCTGCGGCGGCGCATTTGACGGCATAGACAAAGTAATTGCCCGCAGGGTTAATACCAATGCGATCGGTTTCAGCGTAAACAAAGAGGAGCAGGAGCACCAGCGTAAAAACCTGCTGCAGTTTATTAATGCGCAGGACCTTAAAAGTTTTGGTTTGATTCCGGAATTGCTGGGTCGTTTACCCGTTATTACGCACCTCAACCCACTTGATGCCGAAACCCTGAAGAGTATTCTTACAGAGCCGCGGAACTCACTTATCAAACAATTCTCCCGTTTGTTTGAACTGGAAGGAATAGAACTGACGATTGACAACGATGTACTGGACTTTATGGTAAAAAAGGCATTGGAATACAAACTGGGTGCAAGGGGTTTACGCAGCATCTGCGAAAGTATACTTACTGATGCGATGTTTGAACTGCCGGGAACAGGCACCCAAAAACTACATGTAAGCCTTGACTATGCAGAACGCATGTTTGGAAAGAGTAAGCTCAGTACACTTAAAGTAGCCTGATTTTCATCCAATGCCAAATGGCTGTTGGCCAGTTCGCTGCAGTTCCAAATGGCCGGTTTCAGATTTTCAATTTACAAACCTCAACATATACCTATGAATGAATTAGTGGAGCGCCTGGTTAAAGAGGCAGGCCTTAACCCGCAGCAGGCACAAAAAGCCATTGAAACCATTGCAGGTTTTGTAAAAGAAAAGTTTCCTATGCTTGGCGGTGCTGTTGACCAGGTATTTTCTGCCGGAGCCGGTACTGAGGAATAAGGCTCAGATTTAACTAAGCGGGTATGCACCAGAGAAATTTTACATAGCATGCCCGTACCTACTCTGATTCTATCCCTTTTTAATTTATAAAACGCGATAAGAAACTTTTAGCTCGTGTATCTCCGCATGAGGGGAAATAAGCATAGACGGCAAAAGCCATCGAATAAAGTTTTTCCGGCATGCTCCAAAAAAGGGGCCCGCCTTAACAGGCAGGCCCGGGGAACTTAATAATACGCCAATATTATCTTTGTCCCGTGATAAGTTGTAGTAACAGGTATGTGTAGTGGTAATTTTCGCTATTACTATGAACGTTCCGTTACACGTTAGCCCAAATTACTTTTCCCGCTCCTCAGTTCCAGCAAACGCTGTTTTTATGCCAGCAAATCTTCCGCTGTTCAGGAAGTGTTTACCGCTATTTTCAGAAACGGAGTTAATGGGTGCTGTTCGGATGGAAAAGTAGAAAAAACAGGAAGTCACAAAAGGCAAATGTTACCACGTGCAGCCAAAAGGTTATCAAATGCAAAAAGGTTAATTCAATTTTTTGCGTGCCTCTGTGCCGGGAAAGCGGATGGTAAGCGTTGTGCCATTATCAGAGGCGTAATTGAATTGTCCCCTCAATTGCCGTGTGAGCTGCTGAATGATCCGGAATCCCAATGTAGAAGAGTTCGCGGGATCAAAACCAGGGGGCAGGCCGGGACCGTTATCCGATATCACTAACCGGTAATTCCCTTCACTTTCAGTCAACCCTATTTCTATTATACCGTCTGCCCGGTTGTTGAATGCATATTTGAGGGCATTGGTCAGCGATTCGTTCAATATCAATCCCAGGGGAACAGCAGAGCCAATATCAAGTGCAAGGTGCTCAGGATCTGTCGTACATGATAAAGTTACATTTCCTGCGTTATATACTACCCGCAACTCTTCATACAAAGAATGTATGTATGACTGAATGGGTACAGCAGCCAGCTCATCAAAACCGTATAGTTTCTGGTGTATAAGCGATATGGCCTTCACCCGCTTATGGCTGTCACGCAATGCATCCACCGCCCTGGGATCTGATAACGCATTGGCCTGCAGGTTCAGCAGGCTGGAGATGATCTGCAGATTGTTTTTTACCCTGTGGTTGATCTCCCGCAACAAAGTATCCTTCTCCAATGATTGCCGCTCGATGATCTCCCGCTGGTTCTTTAATATTTCATTCCTCCTTCTGGCCGCGCGGTAAGCACCCGTAATTCCGATGCCTGCAATGGTAACGATGGCAACGATGATGATCGCTGCAATTACCCGGTTTTGCAGATCGGTATTGGATTGTTTTAGGAGTTGATTTTCCTGAGATTTTCTGGTTAGCTCATACTTTGCCTCCAGGTCACGCTGTTGCAGTTTCATCCTGGCTTCCACGCCCGCAATCGCTTTCTCCCGGCTCTCATTAAAGACGCTGTCGTTCCAGTTTTTATACTGCTCAAAATAATTCAGTGCGAGTTCTGGCTGCTTTCTCGCCCGCGCAACATCCGACAACACTTCATAGCTGTTGCGGATAAAAAGTTTGGTCCTGTATGCTGTTGCCAACTGCAGTAAACGCTGTGCAGCTTTTTCTGCTTTCACAGGTTCATTGCGTTTGATATATAACCTGGCCAGCGCAGACAACGGGATCAAAACATTATCCTTTGTTTTTAAGCTGTCAAGTATTTGCAGGCTCTCCTGAAGGTATTGCTCAGCCACATCGTACCGGCCTAACCCGGCATACATTTCACCCAGGTCGGTCATAACGGTTGCATATACATAGGCCCTGTCCGACTTTTTCCGAAGCTGAATAATCGCCTGGGCAGCGGCTCTTTCAGCTTCCTTCCTGTCTCCTGCCAGCATACGGTCCTTGGCAATATTCGACCAGATCATACCCACATACTGCCAGTTGCCGAGGTCCATTTCAAGCTTCATTGCCCGCTCATAAAAAGGCAACGTAAAACTTATGGGCCTGCCCGCATCAGAATAGGCTTCCGCAATACAGTTGGCCGTAAATGCGATCATGCTTTTATCCTGGGATATCTCTGCAGTTCTTACTGCTTCAAGGTAATACCTGATGGCCTGGTCATAATCTGCCTTGTCCTGGTACATGCCCGCTTTCAGTGCCATTATATAAGCCTGCCTTGAAAAATTGTTTGCTTTTTTTGCATGCGCCAGCGCCTGTTCATACATGTTCAGGCACTCAGGAAGATTCTGTTCCAGTACACGAGCAAATCCTTTTATCTGGTAGGCTTCGGCAAGACGAAGGTGATCGTTAACGGGCGCCGCCAAACGGATGATTTCATCAGCAAGTCTTTCTGATTCTGCCGGGTTGGCAAAGCGTAGTTCCCAACCCAGAATGCCATAGAGGCGGGTACGCGCAGTGTCTGATTTTGCCACGGCAATCGCCCGTTCCACCCCGGCAATATCAACCACCTGGTACTGCGCCTTCACCATCCCGTTACCTGCGAACATGAAAGCTGACAGCAGGGTAAAATAAATACACGCACGAACAATTTTTTTTTGTCCGGGGCAAAAACAGGCAATTAGCCTTTGTTGTATAAAAGCAAGGGGCCTCATGTATTCGTACCAAATATCGTTAAATGCGCACAGCAGGTAAATAATAGGTACAAGATGCAGAATAAAAGGTATGATAAGGAATGAACCGTGCCTGTATACTATACCAACCTGTTCATTTTTGCAAAGAAATCGTCTTTAACATTTCGGCTGAGGGGTATTTCTTTTCCGTTAATGACTACATCTGTGTGTGAAAACGATTCTATTTTATGCATATTCACGATAAATGATTTATGCACCTGGAAGAACTGATCGCCGGGCATATTGACCAGGAAATCCTTAAAACTCGACCTCACAATATGTTTTCCTTTTTCTGAGATGATGAACATATAATTATGCTCCGCTTCCAGCCAAAGTATATCGGCAATTTTTACTTTGACAAAGTTTTTATCTGTCTTTACAAAAATACTATCCGACACCACCGACCCGTTTGCTGCATTTTTAGTGGTTCCCCGCTTTGCAGCATTGTTTACCAGCGCTACTTCAACAGATGTATACAGGTCACCGGCATCAAATGGTTTGATAAGATACCCACTGGGCGTGGTGGATGTGGCCGCGGCAACCGTTTCCTTATCAGAATGCGAGGTAATAAAAATAAAAGGAATATGGTATTGGTTGGTAAGTAGCCGGGCCAGGTCAATACCGTTTTTTTCGCCACCCAAATTGATATCAACCAGAACAAGGTCGGGCAGGTTATGTTCAAGCACACTCACGGCCTCTGCATAACCCATGGCATGGGGCAATACTTCGTAGCCCAGCCGGGTAAGCATGTCAACCATGTCCATGGCAACGAGTGACTCATCCTCTACCACGAGTATTTTACAGGGTAGCATGGGCAGTGTTTGGTTTCAGTGGTGTCTGGTATCTCTAATGTAGGCTTTTTGCCTGCAAATCAAAAGGTATAACAATTAAGACAGCATTAAAAACCCGGTATACAGAACGCCTGGCATCATCTGAGTTACAAGCTACACAAGGGGCATCTGAATGGTGAAAGTACTACCCTTGCCCGGTACACTTTGCACATGCAGCTCTCCGCCATGTTTATGTATGAGGTCGCGGCACAACATTAATCCAAAACCGCTTCCTTTTTCATAATGGGTACCGCTGGTATTGTAATACATTTTGGCATTTACTTTTTCAATCGCTTCCTGGGTCATACCGATTCCCGAATCCGTTACACTCAGGTACAGGGTATTTCCCTCGGTGCGTGAGTCCAGTTTGATGGAACCATGCTCATTCGTGAATTTGATTGCATTACTGATCAGGTTGCGGCAAACGATGCGCATCATTTCCTTTTCTGCAACAATGGTAATAGACTTGTCGATGTTGTTATGCAACTGAATGCTCTTTTTGGTAAGCGGCAAACGCTGTTCGTCTTCCAGGGCCTTTATAAGCAGGAATAAATTCACATTCATTTTATCATTGGCCCTACCCGTCATTTGCCCTTTAATCCAGAATAAAAGATTATCCAGCAGAGACGTGGTTCCGATATATTGGGTCTCCAGTTGCTGAAGCAATTCATCGGCTTCCTCTTTGGGCACCATGCCCTGGTTTACCAGGTTTAAGATACCCTTTGTATTAACCAGCGGCGTTCGCAGGTCGTGCGAGATGATGGACAACAGTTTACTTTTTGTTTTGTTATCTTCTTCCAGCATACTATTCTGGCTGGATATTTCTTTGTTCAACTGGTCAAGGGAAGCTGCATTCCTTTCAATGATTTCGTTCTTCTGTTTGAGTTCTTTGCCAAAAAAACGTTGCCGCTGGTAATTGACCAGGGCAAGCACTGCAAGCACAGCTACGATGATAAGTATAAAGGTACCCACAGTTATTACCAGCAACTGCTCCTGCTGTACGCGTTTTGAACTGCTGGCTTCTTTTTCCGCATTGCTTTTCTGCAGGTCCTGGCTCTTGATTACTTCAATAAAATTGAGCGCATATACTTTTTCATTCTCGATCTGTGTCTGCAGTATTTTCACCAGCGAATCCTGCCATTGGGATGCCTTTCGGATATCCCCCTGTTGCCTGTAGGCATTACTTACTTCCGTTGCCGCTTCCTTTAAAAGGTTATACGCTGAAATCGTTGATGCGTTATCATAGGCATCCCTCGCCATTCGGATAGATGAATCTGTTTGCCCCTGCTTCCTGTAAATGCCGGCCAGTTGCAACTGGTTCAATGCCGACCCGTACCGGTCGTTTATGGAGCGGTCCTTTGACAGTGAAATCCTGAAATTCATTTCTGCGTTGGCGAGGTTACCAAGCTTTGTTTCGAGTAAACCATAGTTATAATACACTTTCTTTTCCCCATACAGGTACCCTATTTTTCGCGCGATCACCAGCGCTTCGGTGAACTGTTTTTCGGCCTCTGTAAATCTTTGCCGGGAAAGCTGTATCAATCCAACAGCATTTTTTATGTTTACGATATCTTCCTGCTTATTCAGTTGGGTAAATACAAGCAGCGACTCATTATAAAGAACCATTGCTTCTTCGGGTTTACCATCACGTTGCAGCGATAAGGCAATCTGCTGGCTGGTAAAAGCGATATGAAAAGTATCGTTTAGGTTTTTAAAAAGCTGCAGGGCCTTATAGTAAGTTGACAATGCTTTTTTATCGTACCCGTACTGGTAAAAAATACCGGCTTCATACAGGTAACTTGTGCCCAAACCTTTCTGGTAGTTGATGTTAGTAGCAATGGTTTGTGCCAGGGAAAGCTGCTGCAGCGCTTTGGGAACATCAAATCGCTTTTGGCGGAATGCAAGGTCATTGAGAGAATCCACCCTGCGGATATCGGCTACAGTAATATTATCGGCCCCTTTAAGGCCTGAAAGCAAAAGGTTTGAGCATAGGATCAGCAGCAAGGCTGGGTATAAGCAGGGATTTCTGGTCAAGGGTTCTCCGAATGATTGAGAAAGATAAAGAATTATCTCTTATCCTGCATTAAAAAGCCCTCAAGAAGAGGGCCTTTACTATTAAACAAGCAATCGAAGAAACATTAATCATGGAGAACTTCCCTTGCTATTACTATCTTCTGTATTTCAGAAGTTCCTTCTCCAATAGTACACAATTTTGCATCACGATAGAATTTTTCTACGGGAAAATCTTTGGTGTATCCGTATCCGCCAAATATCTGCACTGCATCAGTTGCCGTCTTAACGGCTACCTCGCTTGCATAATATTTTGCCATTGCTCCCTGCTTAGTCACTTTTTCGCCGCGTTGTTTACGATCGCAGCACTGCCATACTAGTAAGTCAGATGCCATGATCTCTGTAGCCATATCTGCCAGTTTAAAACTGATTCCCTGGAAGTTCGAAATAGGCTGATCAAACTGGTGCCTTTCCTGTGCATACTGCAGGGCCGCTTCATAAGCACCCTTGGCAATACCGATAGACAATGCAGCGATGGAGATTCTTCCGCCATCCAGTATTTTTAAGGCCTGCCGGAAACCATCTCCCACTTCACCCAAACGATTGGCATCGGGTATGCGGCAGTTGTCAAAGATCATTTCGGCAGTTTCGCTTGCACGCATGCCGAGTTTGTTTTCTTTTTTACCACCGGAAAAACCTTTTGTGCCGCGTTCCACAACAAAAGCAGTAGAGTTGCCACTGGTGCGGGGTTCACCCGTGCGGCATATGACCACTGCAATATCACCAGTTTTGCCATGTGTAATCCAGCTCTTGGTACCATTCAGAACCCACTCATCGCCGTCTTTTACTGCGGTCGTTTTCATATTGCCCGCATCGCTGCCTGTATTGGGTTCCGTTAAGCCCCAGGCCCCTATCCACTCAGCGGTTGCCAGCTTTGGCAACCATTGTTTTTTCTGCTGATCATTGCCGAATGAAAGAATGTGATTGGTGCAAAGCGAATTGTGTGCAGCCACACTCAAACCAATGGAACCACATACTTTGGATATTTCCTGGATGATTACGTTGTATTCAAAATAACCCAGACCTGCACCACCATACCCTTCCGGCACCAACACACCCATCATGCCCAGCTTACCCAACTCTTTAAAAACCTGCACCGGAAATTCCTGGCTCTCATCCCACTCCATTACATGCGGCAATATATGCTGCCGTGCAAAATCGCGGGCCGTGGCCGCAACCTGGATAGTTATTTCGTCCTGCTCAAAATTCATAGTAGGTCACAAGTTAAATAGACGGAGGTTGCCAGTAACAATAAATGTTGATGGCAACCTCCTTATAAAACAAACAATCGTTTGTTAGTATTATACGCAAAAATAGGGGAATTTCATCCACCGCCAAATTGATTTTATCCGCATTTGTATCTTATTCAACCTTAAGGGATAATATTAACTTTTGCCAAACACTATCGGGCATGGAAAGGATTTTCTGCAATTCCGTAACCGACCGGAAAGGACCATTCTGTTCCCGGTAATTGACAATGGCCCTGGCAACAGCATAGGGCAGATCTACCCTGGAACGCAACTCATAAACAGAAGCTGTATTCAGGTTCGTTTTGGGAAGCCCAGAAGGATCCAGCAACAGGTAAGGACGAATGAGCATAAACACCGAATCACTGATACCATACGTTTTTTTTACCTGCTCAATGGATCGGAAGCCGCCTACTACATCCCTGAATTTTACAATGCGACTGGCCAGTACCTCCCCGATGCCGGGTAAGCTTTTCCAGTCTTCCGCAGTGGCTTTATTGATATCCAGTGGTGCCGCGGCTTTTTTGTTTGGCTGACGAATGAACGCATCTTTTTCATTCGACACCGGTTTCACCGGCGGCGCTTTGATGGCGATCTGTACATAAGGCACCAGCCTGTCTGCATCATCCTGCCGAAGCCCCCATATTTTTCGGATATCCTCCGGCGACCGGAACTGTCCACCTTTGCTCCGGTAATTAAGAATGGTGCGGATGGTTCGCGCAGGCAATCCCAAACGTGCCCAATCCTGCTCCGACACCGTATTGGGATCAAATGGAAACAAGGTAATTTTCCGGGCCGCGGTTGTTGGGGTAAACGTTTCGCCCGACTCCTGCGCAACGGACTGGGTATCTGCCCCGGCTATGAACGCTGACAATGCCCCGCTGACAACGGGCGTTGCGGGTTTTACCCGGTACAGGTATGGCGCAATAATAAATATGGCCATAAGAATTAACAACAGCACAACGGCAATACGTTCCTTCTTACTGAAGGTAAAATAATCCCTGATGATCCTTTTCATACATAACTTTTTAAAGATTTGTATTCAAAGGAGGTTACAAACTTTGGCTATGACCTGCTTTCTTAAAACCAGCACTTGACAGCTAATCAACCAGTCAACTGGATAACCAGTCCATCATAAGCCAGTCGTATATGCGGGGGTAGTTCATCGTTTACATCAGCATGCTTTCCTAACTGGTGGCTGATATGGGTAAGGTACACCTGGGGCACTTCCAGCTCATTGGCCAGCGCCACAGCTTCTGCAAGCGTAAAATGAGAAATATGGTATTCTTTACGGAGTGCATTTAACACCAGTATTTTTGACCCCCGAATTTTTTCTTTCTCTGCTTCTTCAATACGGTTTGCATCGGTGATATAGGTAAAATCCCCAAACCGGAAGCCCAATACCGGTAGTTTATGGTGCATTACCTCTATGGGTCTTACTGCTATATCCCCTACGGCAAATGGCGTGTCATCTATCGTTACCATAGCAAGTTCCGGTACACCAGGGTATTTGTTCTCCATAAACGCATAATAGAAATCTCTGCGCAGCGCTTCCTCCGTTACAGCCGTTGCATAAATCGTCATTGCCTGCCTGCTCGTAAAATTAAAGGCGCGGATATCGTCAAGTCCGGCAATATGATCTTTGTGGTGGTGGGTAAAAACAACGGCATCTAAATGCCTGGTATCTGTGCGCAGCATCTGGTACCGAAAATCAGGCGTGGTATCTACCACCAGCACAGTAGAATCCGAGCGCACCAGTATGCTGCTGCGCAAACGCTTGTCCCGTTTGTCTGTTGAGGTACACACGGCGCATTGACAGCCAATCATGGGCACACCGGAACTGGTACCCGTGCCAAGAAATGTTATGGTAAGAGGAACTGTACGCACAGGTCAAAACTAAGTCAATTCTACTTAGGGCGGTTGCGTATAACCCGCAGTTTATTAGGCTTCTGTCACGGATTTTTTCACCACTTCCTCGTAAAGTTTCTGGGACTCGTGGGTAAGTTTGTCAAAATCTATCGCCAGTTGGGGAATGATCTCCATCAAAGTATTGATACGGCCCTCAACGCTTAAAAATTTATTCAACACCACTATGCGCCGGGCCTCCAGTAAACACCAGCCACTCTGAAAAGTTCCCCGTTCATACCGAACCACGTAATCGGACTCTCCCAGAATATTGCCCAGTTTGTCTAATGTAGTCTGTGTATACTTCATACCCCGCGCGCTTTTAATTATTGGCAAATTTAAACCTAGTGCCAGATAGTGACAGAAGCAGTTATCCACAAGAGAGGGAGGGAATTTGAATAGCGAATAGCGAACAGGGAATGATGAAGCGTGAGTGATTACCATTCAGTACCGGCCATCGCGAATGGCTAATTGTTCTTCAAATTTCCTTATTCATTTTTCCTCAGGCTTTGCTCACCATCTTAATAATTGGCACAATCATTTCTTCCAGGCTGATGCCGCCATGCTGAAATGTATTTCGGTAATAATTTACATAGTGGTTATAGTTATTGGGATAACATAAAAATCCATCCTCTTTGGCAAAAATGAAGGATGAGTTGACATTGGGAACGGGCAGGCCCGCCTCTTTCGGGTCACGGAAAGCCAATACATCTTTGGGTTCAAAATTCAGGTTACGGCCGTGCTTATACCGCAGGTTGGCCGTTGTTTGCTTATCACCGATCACTTTATGCGGCGTATTCACCCGTACACTACCATGGTCAGTAGCCAGTACGATCTTTACTTTTTTCTCAGCTATTTTTTTCAATGCCTGGTGCAGGGGACTATGCTCAAACCAGCTGCGGGTAATACTGCGGTAACTGGCTTCGTCACTCGCCAGTTCTTTCAATACCTCCATCTCTGTTCTCGCATGGCTAAGCATGTCTACAAAATTGTACACGATAATATTCAGGTCATTCTGAAGCAGGTTATGGATATTGCTCACCAGGTGCTGTCCATCCTGGTGGTTGGTAATTTTATGGTAACTGAACCGTATATCATCCTTGCGCAATCGC
This sequence comes from Chitinophagaceae bacterium, assembly GCA_031424835.1. Taxonomy (GTDB): domain Bacteria; phylum Bacteroidota; class Bacteroidia; order Chitinophagales; family Chitinophagaceae; genus Sediminibacterium. The sequence continues at coordinate 15,431 of JANPIE010000053.1, read as the reverse complement.
TTTAGCTGCGCCCGGAAAAAATCTTCTTCAAACAAATTCTTTCCTCCTTCTTCATCATCATTTTTCCATTGCTGTGGAAACTGCTTCTCTATATCAACCGGCAATAACCCGGCAAAGATGGCATTGCGGCAATACTGTGTGGCGGTAGGAAGTATGGAATAAAAAGTTTCTTCCTCCAGTATGCGGAAACTCTCCGCGAATATTGGCTGAATGGCTTTCCACTGGTCGTATCGCAGATTGTCGATCAGGATAAAAAAAGTGGGTATCCCCTTCTCAACATGCGGTAATACCTTAAACTGGAAAAGGTGGTGGCTCATAATAGGTGCCGAAAAACTTTTCGGGTTGAGCCAGGATGTATAATTCTTTGTAATGAATTTACAGAACTCGGTATTGGCTTCCTGCTTCTGTGTCTGGAACACTTCGCGCATCTCAGGGCTATCGCTTTTTTCCATTTCCAGCTCCCAGTAAACCAGTTTTTTATAGAGCTCCATCCATTCATTGTAATCGGGACTGCTGTTGAGCGCGGTGAACAGTTCCCTGAACTGCTGCTGGTAGGCGGTAGTGGTCTTTTCACCTACAAGCCGCTTATTGTCTATGATCTTTTTCAAACTGAGCAATACCTGGTTAGGATTAACAGGTTTGATCAGGTAATCGTTGATCTGGCTGCCTATCGCATCATCCATCAGGTTCTCCGTTTCATTCTTGGTGATCAGGATCACAGGTATCTGGCCATTCATTTCCTTGATACGCGCCAGGGTTTCCAATCCCGTGATACCCGGCATGCTTTCATCAATCAGTACCACATCTACCAGGTTATCTTTCACATACTCAATGGCATCAAACCCATTGGTAAGCGTATGTACTTCATAACCTTTGTGCTCGAGAAAAAGTTTCTGCGATTGCAGGCTTTCAATCTCATCGTCTACCCATAAGATCTTTGCTACAGCCATTTTTGGTTTGGGGTTTGTAGTTTGTCGTTTGGTGTTCGGTTGAACCACAAAGAAAACCATTTAAAAGAAAAATGAGCGGGTAGAAATGGTAGCGATAGCAAGAAATTTTGGGTCTGCCAAAGGATCATCATCTATCGACAATGGACCCTCAGCAGACAAATCTATCCCATTCCGCTATAACCTGCTGCTTATTTGTACTTTTGACAGATACACGCAATCTGATTTAACAATTCATCAACACGATGACCCCCATCAAAAGAAAGATCATCAATGACCCGGTGCATGGTTTTATTACCATCAGTCACCCATTGATTTTTGCCATAGTTGAACACCCCTATTACCAGCGCCTGCGGCGTATACAGCAGATGGCCATGGCACAACTGGTTTATCCGGGTGCCGTTCACACCAGGCTGCACCATTCGCTGGGTGCGTACTACCTCATGGGATGCGCGGTGAGTGAATTGAGAAGCAAAGGCACTGAAATTACACCGGAAGAAGAGATAGCAGTAAAGGCCGCCATATTATTACACGATATTGGTCATGGCCCTTTCTCCCACGCACTGGAAGAAGTACTGGTGGAAGGCGCCCACCACGAACAGTTGTCACTGCAGATCATGCACCTGATGAATGATGAACTAAGCGGACAGTTATCCCTGGCCATCCGGATCTTTACGGACCAATACCATAAACCATTTCTTCATCAATTGATCAGCGGTCAGCTTGATGTAGACCGCATGGACTATTTAAGCCGCGATAGTTTTTTTTCCGGCGTTAGTGAAGGCGTAATTGGTTACGACCGGATACTGAAAATGCTGGTGGTGCACGAAGGGCAATTACTGGTAGAGGAAAAAGGCATTTACAGCGTGGAAAAATTCCTGGTGGCGAGGAGGCAGATGTATTGGCAGGTGTATTTACACAAAACCGTACTGGCCGCAGAAAAAATGCTGGTAAAAATTCTGGAACGGGTACGCAGTATCTACACAAATAAAGATACCCATCTCTGCACCCAAACACAGCTTGATTTTTTCCTGGGTGAATTCAATGGCGTTATGGATACAAAGGCCATTGAAAAATTCTGCTCCATTGACGACCATGATGTGATGCATGCCATTAAACGCTGGAGCCATCATCCCGATAACGTCCTTTCTTTGCTATGCCGCCGCTTCCTTGACAGGCGGCTGTATAAAGTGCGGTTGCAGTCGGAACCCTTTGCCGCATCCTATCTGAAGGAAAAAGAAACACAGGTGATGGACCGGTTTGGCGTTACGGTTGCGGAAATGCCTTACCTGTGCTTTACGGGCGAAGCAACCAATACCCTTTACCAGACCCGTGATGAGCGAATCAATATTTTGTTCAAGGATGGCAGTGTAAAAGACATCTCGCTCATCGAAAATGCCCTGATTGACCAAAATCTTTCCGCGCAGGTTAAAAAATTTTACATTTGTTTACTGACATAGAAAGGAAATAGAATAATGAATATCGAACAAGGAATGATGAACATCGAATTTGAAGAGGGAAGGTTGGAGAGGGAATATGAATGACAAATAATTACAGACCACTGACTAAAGACTACCCAATGCAATTCACGGCCGCTCAAATAGCATTAATGATCAATGGGCGCATCGAAGGGGATGCGGGGGCGGCTGTTACCAGTTTTGGAAAGATAGAGGAGGCGCAGCAGGGTCAGATTTCCTTCCTGGCTAACCTAAAATACGAGGAATACCTGTATAAGTCGCAGGCATCCATCATAATCGTTAATGATAGCCTTGAAATTAAACAGGCGGTAGCTGCCACTCTGATCCGTGTGGCAGATGCATATACCGCGTTTGCTACCCTGCTGACCAGATACCAGGAACTGATGACGCAGCAGCTCAGCGGCATTCAGCAACCCAGTTATATTTCCGGCACGGCCTCACTGGGGGAAAATGTTTTTATTGGGGCTTTTGTTTACCTGGGAGAAAACGTGCGTATTGGCAACAACGTAAAAATATTCCCTGGCTGCGTACTCGGGAATGGAGTACGGGTGGCAGACAACAGTATACTTCATGCAGGTGTTAAAATATACCACGAGTGCATTGTTGGCAAACACGTAACCCTGCACGCAGGCGTAGTGATTGGCGGCGATGGGTTTGGTTTTGCGCCTCAGACCGACGGTGCTTACAAAAAAGTACCCCAGATAGGTAATGTGGTGATCGAGGATTTTGTGGAGATCGGCGCCAATACCACCATTGACAGGGCTACCATTGGCTCCACCATTATCCGAACCGGCGTTAAACTGGATAACCTCATACAGGTGGGGCACAATGTTGAGATCGGTGCCAACACCGTGATCGCGGCACTCACCGGCATCAGCGGCAGCACAAAAATTGGTAAGAACGTAATGATGGGCGGGCAGGTAGGCATTGTTGGCCATATCACGATTGCCGATGGCACCAAAATAGCGGGACAGAGCGGTATCAGCAAGACCATCCGGGAGCCCAATAAATCCTTTATAGGGTCACCAGCCATGGACGTAGCCGTGGCGCTTCGTAACCAGGTGGTGGCCAGGAACCTGCCTGAACTGGAAAAAAGGATCCAGGACCTCGAAAAGATCGTGGAACAGCTGCTTTCTGAGCGTATAAACGCCTAAAAACCTATATAAACATCTTTAATCTTATTTTTGCCGGATATATTCAGGCGACGCGGGTTACCATCATTCACCAAACCGCGCCGGTAAATGAATAAAAGAATGGATATACATTTCAATCCCGATAAGCAACACACCCTTAACAGTCCCATCAGTATCAGCGGCACCGGCCTGCATACAGGCGTATTGGTGGACATGACATTAAAGCCCGCCAACCCGGGCTTTGGCATCCAGTTTCAGCGGGTAGATATGCCGCAACAACCCATCATCAAAGCCGACTGCGACCTGGTAACCGATACCAGCCGCGGTACCACGCTGCAGGTGGGAGAGGCCAAAGTAAGTACAGTAGAACATGTACTGGCCGCGCTGGTAGGCATGGGCGTAGACAATGTGCTGATTGAGCTGAATGGTCCGGAGATACCCATTATGGATGGCAGCTCCACTCCCTTTATTAACCTCATTGAAGAAACAGGAATCGTTGAGCAGGATGCAACCAAAGCCTGGTACAGCATCGATGAAAATATTTATCATTACGATGAAGAGAAACGCGTGGAAATGGTGGCATTGCCCGCGATGGATTACCAGATCACCACGCTGATAGATTTTAACAGCCCGGTACTGGGTACACAGCATGCAGGTTTGAAAACCATCAAAGATTTCAAATCGGAGATTGCACCCTGCCGTACGTTTTGCTTCCTGCATGAGCTGGAAGCATTGCTGGATAACGACCTGATCAAAGGGGGTGATATCAATAACGCGATTGTTGTAGTGGATAAGGCGGTTACAGATGCAGAAATGAACCGGCTGGCAAAAGTCTTCAAACGCGATAAAATAGAAGTGAAAAGTGAAGGTTACCTAAATAACCTGGAACTGCGTTTTCCCAATGAGCCAGCGCGCCATAAATTACTGGATGTGATAGGCGATCTGGCATTGATCGGTTACCCTATCAAAGCACGCATCATTGCCAACAGGCCGGGCCACAGCACCAATGTGGAATTTGCCAGGAAAATAAAACAGTACATAAAAAAGAACAGGCATGTAAAAGATGTACCTGTGTACGATCCTACAAGACCGCCCGTTTATACACTTGAAAAAATTGAAAGGACCCTGCCGCATCGCCATCCATTTTTGTTAGTGGATAAGATCATTGAACTAACAGACACCTATATTGTTGGTGTAAAGAATGTGAGCTTTAATGAATGGTTCTTCCCCGGGCATTTTCCCGGCAATCCCATTATGCCGGGTGTATTGCAGATAGAAGCGCTGGCGCAGACAGGCGGTATCCTATGTATCAACTCCATGCCGGAAGGACAATATGATACGTATTTTCTAAAGATTGACAACTGCAAGTTTAAACAAATGGTTAGACCGGGGGATACGATGGTACTGAAAATGGAATTTACCGGCCCTATCCGTCGCGGCATCTGTGAAATGCGGGGCACCGTTTACGTGGGCGGAAAAGTGGCCACAGAAGCGGACCTGGTAGCACAGGTAGTAAAAAGGCCCGCAACAAAATAAAACGACATTATTCTGACTTTTCACTTTTGACTTCAAACCAATGACCCACCCCTACACCTATATTGACCCCAACGCGCGGATCGCTCCCAATGTAAAGATCGATCCCTTTACGGTGATCCACGGTGATGTACAGGTGGGCGAAGGCACCTGGATCGGAAGTAACGTAACAATTATGGATGGTACACATATCGGTAAGAATTGCCGTGTGTTCCCCGGGGCAGTGCTGGGTGCCATCCCGCAGGACCTGAAATTCAGCGGTGAAAAAACAACCGTACATATCGGTGACAACACCACCATCCGCGAATTTGTTACCATTAACCGGGGTACAGAAGACCGCGGCAAGACACGTGTGGGCAATAACTGCCTGATCATGGCCTACAGCCATATTGCGCACGATTGCGTGATTGGTAATAACTGCATCATGAGCAACAGTGTGCAGGTGGCCGGACATGTGACCATGGGCGACTGGGCCGTGGTAGGTGGTGTAAGTGCGGTACACCAGTTTGTAAATATTGGCCAGCATACATTCATAGCAGGGGGCAGCCTGGTGAGTAAAGATGTTCCTCCCTACATCAAAGCCGTGCGCAATCCACTGAGCTATGGTGGTGTAAACAGTGTGGGCCTCAAACGCCGCGGATTTCCGCTACAGCAGATCAATGGGATTTTAGACGTATACCGTACCATCTACAATAAAGGATTCAATACCACGCAGGCACTTGAATTTATTGAAGAAGAATTACCCGCCACCGATGAACGTGATGAAATCGTAACCTTTATCCGGGAAAGCGGAAGAGGTATTATCAAACGTTTTGTGAAAGGCGCCACAGAAGAAGATTAAACCTGGCCCCTCCAGGGGATTAATATTTTACACTTTCATGAACGCTGCTGATCCATCACAAACGCCTTTGACCGCTACCCCTTTACAAAGACGGGGCGTATCGTTGCTCGATGCCGGCAAACGTTTTAACCGCGAGTGGATATTCCGCCATTTTACTTATTCTTTCGAGTTGGGAACCTCGTACGCAATTACAGGTGCCAATGGCAGTGGTAAGAGCACCTTGCTGCAGGTAATAGCGGGAAGTTTGCATTTGAGTGAAGGAGGTATTGAATATCGAATATCGAATATCGAACAAGGAATAATGAATAAGGAAAAAGAAACGGGCAACAGGGAACACGGAATTTCGAAGAAAGAAGAAGAAACAAGGAATCAGGAACAGGAAACAGGCGAACCTGCAACCGGCAACCTGGATTATCAACCCATCGAACCAGAAAATTTTTACCGTCAACTTTCTATAGCTGCCCCGTACTTAGAGTTGATAGAAGAAATGACGGCGAGAGAATTCCTTCATTTTCACCAGCAATTCAAGCCATTTTTTTCCACCGTCACGGTCTCAGAAATACTTTCGGTGATTGGTCTGGAAAAAGCCGCGGATAAACAGGTCCGCTATTTTAGCAGTGGTATGAAACAAAGATTGAAACTGGCCCAGGCTGTTTTTTCGGATGTGCCCGTGTTATTACTTGATGAGCCCTGTACCAATCTTGATACGGCAGGATATGATCTTTACCATACCCTTATTAACGACCATTGCAAAAACAAACTCGTGATCGTAAGCAGCAATGATGCTCAGGAAATGGATTTTTGCAGTGAGCGTATTACAATCAATGATTATAAATAGTTCCAGCTTATCAGACTAAATTTACCCTATGGCACCCAATCAAAAACTTGCAGACAGGGTAAGGCAGCTACTCGCTGTTTCTCAGGACAATATCACAGAAAAATTTATGTTCGGTGCACTCTGCTTTATGGTGGATGAGAAAATGTGTGTAGGCATTGAATCGGAAAGGATGATGGTCAGAATAGGCCGGGGCCGTTTTGAAGAGGCGTTGGAAAAAGATGGGGTTCAGCCAATGGACTTCACAGGAAAGAAAATAACGGGAATGGTTTATGTAGACGCCAACGTACTTAATACGCCCAAAAGATTGGAATACTGGGTAAACCTTGCCCTCGACTACATCAAAACTGCCAGGCCCGCGCGGAAAAAAATACCCCTCAAAAAACCCAAATAAGGTCTCCATGTTACTCCTAGTCCTCCCTGGCTCTGTGGGGAAGCCTCCACTTCGATATCAGTGCAAAGGCTTCACCCCGGATACACGGAACAACACGGCGTATCGCAACATCAAACCTTAATCGTTCCTTCCACACCGTCATCCATGGTAGTACCTGTTACCAATGCAGTGGCCATTTTGATGAGCGCCACGAACTTATTGTTCTTCGTATCCCAGTAATAAGCATCTTGGGGCGCCACTTTGATCAGGCTTATCTCCGGATCGTCATCACCTTCTGTAAACCAGATTTTGGCGAGCGTTGACCACACCTCTTTAATTTTGGCCCGATCGAAAGAGATGGATGCTGTTCCATACACACTCAGGTATTCAGAATTACCATTATTACCATAAAATAACTGTACACGATCATCCGCAAGAATCTCTTTGTTCTTATCACTTGTTTTACGGCTAAGAAACCAGATATTTCCTCCCTCATCTACCTGCCCTGTACTCATGGGCCTGGTAGTAAGCGGTAAACGGCTCAGCGATGTCGTAAACATGCATATGTCCGCTGAAACAGCCAGTTCCCTCAGCTTTTCAACGCCTTCTGTACTGGTTAAATTTTTGTGATCACCCATAACTTAATTTTTGGTTACTCACACAATCCCTGTTCCGCCACGTTATCACCCCATTTGTTTAATTTTACGATTGGAATTTACCGATGCGTTTATACAATGTAATGGCAATGTCCAGAGATTTCTACACCTTGATGGCGTGCGCTTAAATTGTAAATGGGTATTGATAACAGCCGGTAAACCTCGGGCACCTTATGAAAAAACAGGAAGCGCTATACAATATATACTATGATACAGACGCGGGATACGTGGTAATGGAGTGGAACGGCTATGCCACCAGCGCACAGTTTAGGGAAGGAACTGAATACATGCTGAAAGTACTAACTGAAAACAAAGCCTCCCGGGTACTGGCAGATATTCGCGACATGGTATTGATCGGGATGGAGGACCAGCATTGGCTGGATACCGATTTCCTGCCGCGCGCAATCAATGCAGGATTTGCTGCTATCGCTATCATTAAGCCGGTACACTATTTCAACAAAGTGGCGGTAGAAACCGTATCTTATAAAGTGGACAAGGAAAAACTGGCAATAAATTTTTTTGATAGCAAAGAAGAAGCCATAAAATGGCTCAGCACCCGATAATCAACCCATGGTATCTATAGCCGCATTTCGTAAACTTGCCCTGGGCATGCCTGATACCGATGAGCATACGCATTTCCACCTGTTTGCATTCCGGGTAAGAAAAAAAATATTTGCCAGCCTTCATACCGCAGATAACCGGGCCATGTTGAAATTGGATCCCGTTGAGCAATCTGTTTACTGTGATTACAATAAAGATATTTTTTTTCCCGTGCCTGGCGTCTGGGGTAAACAGGGATACACTTTTGTGGACCTGAAAAAAGTAAAAACAGCTATTTTTAGTGAGGCCCTGGCCACTGCTTATAATGGCGTGGCAATACAACATCCGGCCAAAAAGAAAAGATGAACCGCATAGACAGGGTAACCGCTATTCTTATTCAGTTGCAATCCAAAAGGGTGGTAAAGGCACAGGAAATTGCAGACAGGTTTTCTATCAGTCTGCGCACTGTTTACCGCGATATCAAAACCCTCGACGAAGCCGGCATCCCTATTTTAGGCGAGGCGGGCGTTGGTTATTCCATTATGGAAGGATACCGCCTGCCCCCCGTTATGTTCACCAGGGAAGAAGCAACAGCAATGCTTACGGCGGAAAAACTGGTGGAAAAATTAACAGACGCATCAACACAGGCCACCTACCAGGAAGCCATGTTCAAAATAAAAGCAGTTTTGCGCCTAACGGAGAGGGACCATATCGAATCCATGGGCCAGCATATTGAAGTAGTGGAGAGCCCCTATTTTTCAAAAACAAAAGCAGAGACGGCTTATCTCCAGAATATACTGAGAGCGATAAGTGAAAGGTCCGTGGTCAACATTGACTATTTTGCAGAACATAGCCAGGAGCAAAGCAACCGCAATATTGAACCGGTCGGTATTTTTTTCATGGGCCGGTACTGGTACCTGATCGCCTACTGTCATTTGCGCAAAGACTACCGCACCTTTAAGGTGGATCATATCCGCTACCTGTCCATCACCGCCATCCCATTCGACAAAGAACATCCCTCACTGAAATCCTTTCTTTCTAAAGTAAGCAGGGAAAAAGAACTGCATACCCTTGTTATACACGTAGAGAAAAGTGTACTGAAATGGCTGGGCGAACAGAAATACTACCATGGCTTTGTTTCGCAGAAAGAAAAGGATGGCATGATGGAACTTACTTTTCTCACCGGCTCACTCGAAGGCTTTGCAAGATGGTACCTGCTATTTGGCGAGCAGGCAAAGATTATCAAACCACTTCAGCTCAAAGAACTTGTGCGCGGCCACATCAACACGCTATCCAAAAAACTTGATTAGCCGCTGCGAAACCTCCGCTCCCCTTGTTCTCTGCGGTTGGAAAAATTTTAGAAATTCGGTCTGTCCGCATCTCTAAGCCCTTGCCAACTTCAGAGAAGAGGGCGCGGCGTGTGCGCAGAGAAAAATAGCTGAACACTGTTGACATAGGGCTGTCACTACCCGGTTGTTCCTTTGAGGTATAAACCAAAAACAACCATCATGTCACAGATCAAACAATTTCAGAAAGAACTGGAAAAAGAAGCGGTTATTACCCGCAAAATGCTGTCTATCGTACCAAACGATAAATATGAGTGGCAGCCGCATCCCAAAAGCATGACTCTCCGTAGCCTGGCTACGCATATTGCAGAGTTACCGTCATGGGTGCCCATGGTACTTAATACCAGTGAACTGGATTTTGCGGCGAATCCCTATGCGCCTGTATCCATCCCTGACACCAAAAGCCTGGTGGCCTATTTTGAAAAAACCCTGGCTGAAGGCAGGGCCGCTCTTGAAAATGCCAGGGAAGAAATACTGCCCGAACTATGGACACTGCGCAACGGCGATGAAGTATACAGCAGGGAACCCAAAGCAGATGTGCTACGCATGACCTATAACCAGATCACGCATCACCGCGCGCAGTTGGGCGTTTACCTAAGGTTGCTGAATATCCCGATTCCCGGAAGCTATGGACCGAGTGCGGATGATATGAGTTTCTAAGTTTTTCTGCGAAAATTCTGCTAACACTTGTTCTATGGGGGTGAATATTACCTGCGTATCCGGGCATTCCGAAGTTTAAAACGTTTTTCACCGCAGAGAACAGGAGTTACATGAGTTTTCGCAGAGATTTTATCGTCTGCTCGCAATCAATAAGTTCAGATCAGTAAACTTAAGATCGAAACGCTGGCTGATATAAAAATCGGTAAGCGCGCCGCGAAAAAGATAAACACCTTCGCGAAGGTTCATATTGTGCCAGACCATTTCTTCCAGTCCACCCTCGTCACTGATCTCAAGTATCAATGGCATGAGAACGTTGCTGATGGACTGGCTGGCTGTACGCGCAAAGCCGCTGGGTATATTGGGAACGCAATAGTGTATCACGTCGTGCTTTAAGAAAGTAGGATCTTCATGACTGGTCAATTCGCTGGTTTCGAAACATCCGCCACGGTCTATGGCCACATCAATGATGATGCTTCCGGGTCGCATGGCCTCTACCATTTCTTCGGTAACCACAACGGGCGCCCTTCCATATTCATTGCTCAATGCACCAACAGCTACTTCACAGGTTTTGAGCTGCTTGGACAATATTCGGGGCTCCAGCACACTGGTCCAGATACGGTGACCCAGGTTATTCTGTAATTGTTTTAACCGATAAACATTACTGTCAAACACTTTTACCGAAGCGCCAAGGGCCAATGCATTACGTGTGGCAAATTCACCCACGATTCCTGCACCTATGATCACCACCTTGGTAGGCGGGATACCGCTGATTCCGCCTAACAGCACTCCTTTCCCTTTATTGAAGCTGCTCAGGTACTGTCCCGCTATCAGCATCACCGCGCTTCCGGCAATCTCGCTCATGCTGCGAACGATGGGATAACTGCCACTATCGTCTTTGAAATTCTCAAAACTCAAAGCGGTGATCCGCTTCTCCATCATTTTCTCAATGTATTCTTTCTTTAATGCCGAAAGATGAATGGGTGAAACAATGGTTTGGTTCAGTTGCAGCAGCGCCATATCCTCTTCTACAGGTGGAGCGCTTTTTACCAGTATGGGGCATTTAAAAATTTCTGATCGGTCATAAACAATATTGGCACCGGCTTCTGCATAATCCTTATCTGAAAAATGACTTCCCTCCCCTGCTTTGTGTTCCACAGTTACCCTGTTACCATTGGCCACGAGAACGCCCACCGCATCCGGTGTAAGCGCAATACGGTTTTCCTGGAAAGCAATCTCCTTGGGAATACCTATATGCAACTTGGTACCCTGGGGTTTCACATCCAGTGTTTCTTCGAGGGTCTCGTAAGTAATAGAGGGACTAATGGAAGGTTTGCTGGCCATATCAGAAGGTTGCTTGAGAGGTTCCTGGGACAGGTATAAAATTAACTCATTTAACGGAGAAAGAAAGCAGCAGGTGGCGGTTTTCGGATTCCGGCAACACCTGAGAGTGAATTTTCTCTGACTCAAGTCTCACGTCTCACGTCTCACTCTCCAAAATCCCCACTCACAATTCCACATCCCGCTGCCCCGTAAATATCCGGCGTGTAGCTTCATCTAAAGACTCCATATTTACATGAAAAGTATTTTCCGGCAACAGGCCCGCCGCCTTATCCGGCCATTCAACCAGGCATAAGTTGCCGCTGAGCAAGCTGTCTTCCACGCCCGCATTCATGGCTTCTTCCTCATCTTTGAGCCGGTACCAGTCCATATGAAAAATAGTGCCAGCCGAGGAACTACTGTATTCATTGATAATCGCAAATGTAGGACTGCTGATGGCTGATGCCACCCCCAGCTCCTCGCACAGGGCATGGATAAATGTGGTCTTACCGGTGCCCATTCCCGCATGAAAGGCCCACACTTTGTGCTGCCTGCCCTCCTTCCACAAGCCCCGGGCCACCTGCCTGATCTGTTCAAGGGTAAAAATTGCATCCATGTCGCAAAGATATACGCTTGAAAACAACCTGATTGAAACAACGATGTAATTATAAATCGTAAATCGACAACTGCTCCTTTTATCAATCGGTAATTTTGCAGGAGCAGGGACAAGGGGACAAGGGGACAAGGGGACAAGGGGACAAGGGAGCAAGGAGCAACTTTACGATCAATTATTAATTATTAATTGTTAATTACTAATTACCCCCATGGAAAAAGTGAACTGGAAAATACAAGGCATGAGTTGCACCAACTGTGCGCTTACGGTGGATAAATACCTGCAGGGTAAAGGCATGCAGGAGGTGAAGGTAAATTTTATGGAAGGCGATGTAAGCTTTGCGATGCCCGGTGATGTGGCGAAACAGGAACTGGCCAACGGAATTGAAAAACTCGGTTACCAGGTTTTGTCGACAGGGGATATTTCGGTAAAGCCCGTTAAACGCATTTTCAAAAATCACCTGCAACGATTTATCTTCTGTGGCATATTCACCGCGCCACTTATGCTGCATATGATACCGGGTGTACATATCCATTTTCTAATGGATCCCTATGTACAACTGGCCTTAACAATACCCGTGTTTATTGTAGGAATGGATTTTTTTGGGCGCAGCGCCATAAAAAGTTTGTTGAAAGGCATTCCCAATATGAACGTTCTGATTGCACTTGGTGCCATCGCAGCGTTTGGCTATAGTTTATATGGCACCTTAATTGGACAGGCAGAACAATATATGTTCTATGAATCTGCAGCCACCATCATCACACTCGTATTTCTCGGCAACTGGATGGAAGATAAATCTGTGGAAGCCACACAATCTGCACTGAGAAAACTGGCAGTGAGCCAGAAGTCAATGGCCAATATGATCGCGTACGATGATAAGCACGAGGAACATGTTTTTCCAGTTGAAAGCAGCAGCCTTAAAGTAGGCGACCTGTTGCTAATCAAATCCGGCGAACCGGTTCCCATGGACTGCAAGATATTATGGGGCGAAGCCAGCGTAAATGAAGCCATCATCACCGGCGAGAGTGTACCGGTGGAAAAAAGAATGAACGACAAACTCATTGGCGGCAGCACTTTGGAAAATGGAACGGTAAAAGCCTATGTGACCGCGGCAGGTAAGGATACCGTGCTGGCAAATATTCTTCAGTTGGTAAAAGATGCGCAAACAGAAAAGCCCCCCGTTCAACAATTGGCAGACAGGATCAGTGCCATATTTGTACCTACGGTTATCAGTATAGCCCTGCTTTGTTTTTTACTGAATTATTTTGCCGGGCAACACAGTTTTTCTGAAAGCCTGTTGAGAAGTATCGCCGTACTGGTGATCGCCTGCCCCTGTGCCATGGGACTCGCCACTCCCGCCGCAATTGCCGTGGGCCTGGGCCGCGCCGCAAGGAATGGCGTGCTTTTTAAAAATGCAAAAAGCCTGGAGATTTTCAGGAATATCAAGCAGGTGGTGTTTGATAAGACGGGAACCCTGACCACAGGAATGTTTCGGATTGCCGGTTTCGGATTGGAAGATCGTGAATCGTCAGACGTGAATCGTGAGTCAAAACCCATCAACGCCCCCACTCCCACTCACGTCTCACGTCTGACGATTCACGATTCACTACCCACCCAGGCCCCCGCACGCCTCACCCCCGAGGCTTTCCAACGCATCACCTACTCTCTGGAAAAATATTCCGGCCATCCCATCGCCAAAGCAATCGTGAAAGAATGGAAGACAAAAGATGAGATCCGCTGGGCAAAGATCAAAGAGATCAAAGGATTGGGAATGAAGGCTACCGATAAGGAAGGAAATGAATACCTCGCAGGATCTTTTAGATCCATAGAAAATGAGGGAGGCGATTTGTCGCACAATGTCTATGTTTCCATGAATGGAAAACTATTGGGATGGATCGATGTTGCCGATGAGATCAGGCCCGAGGCAAAACAGGTAATCAGCTATTTACAATCCCGGGGCATCAAAACAATTTTACTAAGCGGCGACCGGCGTGAAAAATGCGAACAGGTAGCGGGCACACTGGGTATCGATGAAGTGATCGCTGAACAAACGCCGCAACAAAAACTGGAAAAGATAGCAGCACTGGACCGTGAAGCCCCCGTGGCTATGGTTGAGACGGTATCAACGACGCGCCCGCATTGTCGAAAGCCACTGTCGGCATATCGCTGAGCGATGCTTCACATATTGCCATGCAAAGCGCCCAGGTAGTATTGATGAACCATGGATTGAAAAATCTTCCGCTGTCATTGGGCCTGGGCAAACACACTTACCTCACCATCAAACAAAATTTATTCTGGGCGTTTGCCTATAATGTTGTTGCCATACCGGTGGCGGCATTGGGTTTTCTCAATCCTACTTTCGGCGCGTTGGCAATGGGATTGAGCGATGTGGTGCTGGCGATCAATTCGGTGAGGTTGAATTTTAAGAAAGTGGAATAATGTCAGAGGTGAAAGGAGAAAAGTGAAAAGTGAATAGGTATTTTTAAATATGTTTCTTCAACTCCATCATAAAAACCTAGAGGCATACAAATACTCCAGATTGCTACTTATTGCTTCCTACCAGGTTACAGCGCTACTCCCACGCGAAGAAAAATACAATCTAATCCCGCAAATCAGACGTGCTGCGTTATCAGTGAAACTGAATATCTCTGAGGGATCGTCCAGGAAATCAGAAACAGAAAGAAAAAGATACTATGAAATTGCACGAGGATCTATAATTGAAATTGACGCTGCAATCGAGTCAGCCCTGGACCTGCAATTTGTTACGATTGAACAGATTAAGCCGATTGCTGCGGTACTGAACACATCCTTTGCATTGGTATCCGGACTCATCAAATGAATTTTTCGACTACATTCACTTCTCACTTTTGACTTTTCACTTAATGCCCACTCCCCTCTCCATACTCACCCAATACTGGCGCTATCCCGGTTTTCGGCCGTTGCAGGAGGAGATTATTCAGTCTGTGATCGCGGGGAAAGATACGCTTGCGCTGTTACCAACCGGTGGAGGCAAATCCATCTGCTTCCAGGTGCCTGCATTAATGAAAGATGGGTTGTGCCTGGTGATAAGCCCACTGATAGCGCTGATGCAGGACCAGGTGGAGAACCTGCTTCAAAAAGGAATACCCGCTGTGGTGATTCATAGCGGACTTAATTTTT
>JANPIE010000052.1:0-4886 GCA_031424835.1 Chitinophagaceae bacterium | reverse complement strand
AATATGAACACAGTTCGGCGAAGTATTACTATACCAGCGAGCAAGGGGTGTATCCTGTTATAACTTACATGGAACTGCAGGATGTTGATTTATCTTAGTTGCACATTTCTCAACGTGATTTTTTTTAAGGTGATATTGTATCTTTCAAGCCGCAACGTCCCCTGCGGGAGACATGCGGAGAAGTGCCATTCAGTTTTTTGAAAGTACACCCTGCGGAAAAGTAAAATCCCATTCTCGTGAACAATTTGCAAGGCAGCGGCTATTGTGACTATAGCCTTTTCTACCTGTCGATATCTTACTTTCATGTAGGTAAGTATAAAAGACCTCATTTTGTTCCAACTAGGTTAATGTCACGCCCTCTGCCTTGAACTTTTTTCGAATGGATTCTAGGTCTTTATGATTCAGTTTATCTATTTTATAACGACCCCGATAAAGTTCCCCAGTATTAAGATCGAGTTTTAAACCTTGTCCTACTAAGTGCGCATGGGGATTTGAAGGAAATGGATCAACATCATTTTTATGAATTACCCATTTATGATTTTTTACTTTGACCCGAACTTTCATTTCCATCAATAATCCGTCCGGGAACAATTCATCTGGTACAGTTATGCCCCTCAAACATTCAAAAGGAAATTTTTTTATGGTTTTGTAGATCTCTTCTTCATTTGGTTCTGAATCGACTATACTGAGTATCCATTGATAGTTATTTTGGTCAAAAGTTGCCAAGTAATAGGCTTCCGAGATGTTTTCAGAAGTAATAGTTTTATCCAACTCTTCTGATAGTCTTACAGAAAGACTGTCCATTATTGCGAGCCACTCAATAAGATAATCGCTCAATATTTTTATTTTTTTTGTTGATTTTAAGCAAAGTTAGATATAAAGTGCCGTGACATTTTCGTATTTTGACACCTCTTCCATAAAAAAACCGCCCAAACTCAATGTTTACGCGGTTCTTTTCAACTTGTTTGTGGTCCCGACAAGAATCGAACTTGTATCTAAAGTTTAGGAAACTTCTATTCTATCCATTGAACTACGGGACCGGGAGAAACAGTCTGTGGTCTGTAGTCTTTAGTCTGTGGTTGTTATTTTGTTGGGAGTTACTGGTGTAACTACTAACGCATATAAACAACTACAGACCACAGACCAAAGACAACAGACTGTTTTTAGTTGGGTCGCAAAAATAGAGGTTCGGCACGATATGGCAAACCCTTTGCGTGTTCAATTGCGCCTTTGTGCCTTTGCTTGAAAAAATAACGTCTATTTCTCCTCGCCCAGCGGCTGGTCCTTTCTGTCTGTAGGATCGCCATCTACTTTTTTTCCTTTCAGGGCCGTTTTGTCGTCCGAAACAGGGTTACTGGCCGGATCCTCGGCGGGTGCATTATTTACGTCCTGCGGACCATCAGTTGTATCCACTTCGGCCTCTTCCATTTGGTCCTGGGAATTGGTGATCGGTGTTTTTCCGGGGTTTTCTAGTGTTGTAGACATAATTGTGTATTTACGCTACCTCTTAAATTAACATGCCGGGGGGTAGGTTGATAGGTTGATAAGTTGATTGGTTGAACGGGATATGGGATAGGGCCGTGTTTTCGCCAATAACCTCTCAACCTTTCAACTAATCAACTAGTCAACTTTTCCCTATCTTCCAGAATCAAAATGCTATATGAAACGAATCCTGTTACTGCTCGTGATCAGTGTTTTTTTTGTCACAAATCCCGGTTTTGCCCAAACCAATAAGGCGCGCATTAACCACCTGGCCATATACGTAGTGGACCTGCAACGTTCCGTTGATTTTTATACAGGTGTGTTTGGCCTGGATACCATTCCCGAACCCTTCCATGATAACAAACATGCCTGGTACCGTATTGGTCCCGGTATGTCGCTGCATGTGATTTCCGGTGCTCCCCAGCCGAAGGAGTATTTCCTCAATAACCACATGTGCTTCAGCGTGGCATCCGTAGACGCATTTGTAGACAAACTCAAAAGCAAACAGATCCCCTGGGTAAACGCCAAAGCCGAAAAAATGCAGATCACCACACGTGTTGACGGGGTAAAGCAAATATGGGTGAATGACCCGGATGGGTATTGGATTGAGGTGAATGATGCACGGGATTAAGTCTGTAGTCTGTGGTCTGGGGTCTGTAGTTGTGTTTGGTTAGTGGTTTTTGGTTGTTTCGGTTTTATCTCTCACTACAAACCAATAATAACCACAGACCAAAGACAATAGACTACAGACCGTTGTTGTCCCTATATTTGCACCTCGAATAAAGTGCGTATATGAAGTTCTACAATGTATTGATCAAATATCGTTTCTGGTTAGGGTTGCTGGCCATTGGGTTGGCGGTGGCGGTGAATGTGTGGAGCAGTTTCTGGCCGGCATTTATCCTGTATTTTATTGGGGTGATCGCGCTGGCGAGTCATTTTTTTATCGGGCCCATGCGCCTGATCCAGGAACCCATGGAACAGGGAAATATCGAGGAAGTAGAAAGGATCCTGGCTACCATCTGGTTTCCCAACCTGCTCTATAAACCGGTGCGTTCTACCTATTACACCATCAAGGGCAACCTGGCGATGATGAAACAGGATTTTGACTCCGCCGAAAAACACCTGAAAAAAAGTAACTCCCTAGGCTCACCCATGCCCGAAGCAGAAGGCGCCAATAAATTGCAACTCGGTATGATGGCTATGCAGAAAGGCGACCTGAAGCAGGGCGAATCCTATATACGTGCCGCCATCCGTGCCGGCATACCCGATAAAGAAAGTGAGGCCGTTGCATACCTGAGCATGTGCCAGATATTCATGAACAAACGCGAGTTCCGCGCCGCCAAAGAATTCTTCCGCAAAGCCAAAGCCTGCAAACCCAAAACCAAACAGGTGGTTGACCAGGTAAAGGAGATAGAGAAGTATATTTCGAGAATGCCAGGGTAGGGGCAGACTATTTAAGCGCCTGGTACACCGCTACCTTAAATTTCTCCGCCAACTCTCCGTGGCTCATGGGGAATTGTTGGAGGACAAATTGCGCAACGATTTTTTCTTTGGGGTCTATCCAGTAAGAGGAGGCGAACATACCGCCCCAACTGTAGGTGCCAAGGGATACGGTGTTCTTAGCTTCATCAGCCGGGGTTACCACCTGGAAGCCTAAACCGAATTTTGCAGACCGGCCAAAACTCAGGTCGCCGATCTGGTTGATGGTCATAAGGTGTATGGTTTTGGGACTCAAAAAGCGTTTGCCATTGTATTCACCGCCATTCAATAACATTTGCATAAATACTGCATAATCATACGCAGTGGATACCAGTCCACCACCACCGGAATAAAAACTGCCGCCTTCCACTATCGGAAAATCGCGTATAAAGGTTCCGTTAAGCGTGATTTGTTCGGGAGTATTGATCACATGGCGTGAGGCGTCTTCCCCATGGAGCGTGGCTAGACGGTTGTGTTTTTCTTTGGGAACATAAAAATAGGTGTCTTTCATCCCCAAAGGATCAAATAGCGCTTTCCGGAAATATTCGTCGAGACTCATACCACTAACCACCTCCACCAGGTAGCCCAGTACATCGGTATTCAGTCCGTAGGTCCATTTTTCACCCGGCTGGTGTACCAGCGGAAGTGAGGCGAGTTTTTTGATGTTGTCAGACAGTTTGCTGCCCGGCGGTAAACCAATGCCCCCAACCACACCGGCTTTACCATATATCGCATTCATGGTTTCACTGCCTATCTGTGCATACCCGATACCGGAAGTATGGGTAAGCAGGTCGCGTATGGTAATTTCCCGTTTTGCGGGAAGCGTGGTGTAAGAGCTGTCTGCCTTGGTAAATTTATCCAGCACCTGCGGCTTGCGGAATTCAGGGATGTATTTTGAGACGGCATCATCCAGCAAAAACTTTCCTTCCTCGTAAAGCATCATGACAGCCACACTGGTAATGGCTTTTGTTTGCGAGGCGATGCGGAAGATAGCGTCTTTCTGCAGCGTTTTATTTTTAAGCTTATCATCGTAACCCATGGCTTTGTGGTAAACGATGTTGCCGTCCTTCGCTACGATGGCGATGGCACCCGCTATCCAGTTACTGTCGATGTATTGCTGGATAAGTTTATCCACGCGCTGTAAACGCTCCGCCGAAAAATTGTTTTTCTCAGGTGCCCCCGGCGCAAGCACGCGCGGTTGTGCAGTAGAAATGATGGCGCAGCATACAAATGCAAGACCGGTAATGAATTTTCTCATATGGCAGGTTGAGTACCCAAGATAAAAAGAATATCGAATATCGAATAGGGAACATCGAATGTCGAAATATCTCTGCCTAAGTTCGACCTTCGACATTCCTTGTTCAATATTCGATATTCCCTCAGTCTCCCCAGACCGACGGATGTTCCGCAAAATAGGGAATGGCAAATGCACCCATGGCGCCTGTGATGATCTCTATGCCCATGGTAAGACCACGTGCACTGTCGGGCATTGGCTGACCTGTTGGCAGCATATTGGGCCCCAGCGGAATAAAGGCAACGAAGGCCGTAAGAATGATGCAGAGAATCATATAGACCATTGCCCCCCGCTTCATATAATGCACCATAAGTGAATACACGATTCCGCCTACCAGCAGGGTTGGTATGGTAAAGAAAATGATGGAGTTGATGTTGATGTATTCCGCAAATTCATACCCGGTGATCTTTCGGTAAATAAGATCAAAAGCCAGGTTGATCACTGCAGTGGCGATGCCTACGAACAATCCGCCCAAAATACCCCTGGTGGAGAGATTGTACCGGTACGCAGAAGAAGAATCGGTTACCATAAGTTTTCGTTTTTTGGTTTGATAAATAGGTTACGAAAAACAATAAGGCCTGCCTGGAAATAAATCCGTAGTAAAGAGCTGATGCAAAATTTACGATTTTTT
>JANPIE010000051.1:0-4866 GCA_031424835.1 Chitinophagaceae bacterium | reverse complement strand
AATATGAACACAGTTCGGCGAAGTATTACTATACCAGCGAGCAAGGGGTGTATCCTGTTATAACTTACATGGAACTGCAGGATGTTGATTTATCTTAGTTGCACATTTCTCAACGTGATTTTTTTTAAGGTGATATTGTATTTTTCAAGCCGCAACGTCCCCTGCGGGAGACATGCGGAGAAGTGCCATTCAGTTTTTTGAAAGTACACCTGCGGAGAAGTAAAATGGCGATTGTGGTACAGGAATAATAGCGGTTGACTTGAGAGATAATTTACCTTTGTATGAACATTGTAATAAAAAACCCCGCAAATCTGCGGGGTTTTTTATTACTGAAGCAAGGTTAATATCCTGCATTCTGAACCAGGCTTGCGTTTGCGTTCATCTCTCTAAAGGGGATAGGAAAAATAAATTTGTTATCATTCCAAGCCCTGCCGTCAATTGTTCTTCTAAATCTTTTTGCATCGTGGATACTGAATCCCTCAAAAGCCAACTCCTTTCTTCTCTCCATGTATATTTCATTCACACTCGCGATGGACGTAAGCGGCGTTAAACCGGCACGCGAACGAATGCGGTTGATGTCGTTAAGAGGGGAATCTCCCACCGAGGTAGATAGCCGGTAATTGGCTTCAGCCCTGGTCAAATACATTTCTGCCAGCCTGATCACTTTTACATTCTTATACAGGTCGCGGAATTTACTTGTCCTGTTTGCGCCGTATTTTGTATAAAAAGCTGTGGTGAATGTGGCGGCTGTTGGATTTGCGGTGATGGTTCTGCGCAGGTCATTCGCATCATAGAGTGCAAGATGCGTATTATTGATTTCAATATCCCCATCTCTTGCGCCGAAAATATCTATGGAGTAATAGGTTTGGAGCGCATTGGCGCCATCCTGGTCATTAACCTGCATAGCCAGAATATCTTCAGTTGTATTGGCGGACTGGTTGAAGTTATTCATGAATGTAGTTTGCAAAGACTTACCCGTAGCGTTGGTGATCGCACGGTTAGCAGCATCACGCGCCCCTGCATAATCGGCTTTTTGTAAATATGCTCTTGATAAGATAGCGGCTGCGGCAGACTTCGTTGCAAAAACACCGTTTGTTGCCGGAAGTAAATTTTCAGCTTCCGTGAGATCCGCAAGTATTTGTGTATAGGCTGCTTCTACCGTGTTGCGGGCAGGTTTTGCAATATCTGCTGTTGAGCTGGTAAAGTTTGTAATAACCGGAATCCCTAAATTGGTAGCCGCGGTTCCATCAGTATAGTCCTTACCATATAGCCTCACCAATTCAAAATGCATTGCGCCTCTTAAAAACAATGCTTCCCCTTTTACACGGTTCTGATCTGCAGCCAGCACTTTTGAGATATTAGCAATTACGCCATTGGCAATATTGATCACATTATAACCTGAGGCCCAGGTGCCAGATACATTGGTGTTGGTGGTGAGTAAGCTTTTTCCCCATACTTCGCGATAGCTGTTGAAAGTTCCTACCCAGGTAAGTTCTCCATTAGCGCCCATCAGATCCGGAAAGATCTGCAGATTTCCGCCCCATAAATTACCAGAGCTGGCCGCATCATAACCACCCTGTAAAACTTTTTTGATGTTCACATCATTAGAAAATGCATCTGCCGGACTTAGTGCCTGCGGATCTTTCAGTTCCAGCTCTTTCTTACAGCCCGAAAGCAGTAATGCGGATGTTAGAACGGTAAATAATATATTTCTGATTTTCATTTTTATTTATTTTAAGGTTAGAAGCCAATGCTCAATCCAACTACAATTGATTTAATCTGTGGTGCAGCATAAAAATCTCCACCCTGGTTGATATTTGAGGCACGGTAGTCCGTGTTCACTTCCGGATCCCAGCCTGTATAGCTTGTCCATGTTGCAAGGTTTACACCGGTTACATATAATCTTGCTGAACTTAAGCGGGCTTTGGCTAATATTTTGGCAGGGAGATTATATGCGATCGTTACATTTTTTAACCTCACGTAAGAACCGCTTTCCATGTATTGCGATGAAACGCTTGGTGAAGCAAAATCGCCAAAGCGATTTAACCTTGCTTCCGGAATATCTGTAATATCACCGGGTTTTTTCCATCTTCTCAATTGATCCCTTGTTTGGTTGTCAAACCAATCTGCCCTCGCACTCATAAAGCCACCGGCACCATTTACAATTTCATAATCAAATACTCCCTGCACCAATACCGAGAGTTCTAAACCCTTATAAAAGAAATTATTGGTGAACCCGCCGAAATATTTTGGATTAGGGTCCCCAACGGTAAAGCTGCCTGCAAGATTGTAATCGTTGGTAGTTGTTTTTCCATCCTGTTTGAAATACAGCGCATCTCCGTTTTGAGGGTCAACACCTGCATATTGCGGACCGTAGAAAACACCAATGGGTTTTCCAACGATCAGTGCGTTCATGTACCTGCCATCATTAAATGAAAGCGTGTCTTGTTCGCCATCAATTTTAAGTACTGTGTTTTTGTTGTAGGATAGGTTCAGGTTAGATGTCCAGCGGAAATCCTTACTGTTAATATTGGTGCTGTTCAAAGTAAGTTCGATTCCTTTATTCTGAATCTCGCCTATATTGGTGATGAAGCTGGAATAACCGGTTGTTGCCGGTACAGGATAATTATAAATGAATCCTTTACCACCTTTTGCGGAACGCTTATCATAGAAATCGATCTCACCGCTTAGTGCGTTGTTCAGCAATGCAAACTCAAGACCAATATTAAATTGATTACTTGTTTCCCAGGTTAATGCATTATTGCCTAAACGATTGGGTACAAGCACCGAACCGCCATTGTAACGTCCCACGGCAAATGCGGGCTGGGCGCTATAAGAACCAAAACCCAACGAGTTACCCAATTGTCCATAGCTGGCCCTGAGTTTGAGTTGGTTCAATATTTTATTTCCTTTCAGAAATTCTTCTTCGCTAATAACCCATCCACCAGACACTGACGGGAAGAAACCGTATCGTTTCTCTGTACCAAAAACAGAGGACCCGTCATATCGGCCGGTGATGCCAAGGAGATATTTATCGCGGAACTTATAATTGATACGTCCAAACAATGACGCTAATGCCTGGTCGGCCCTGGTAGAGGACCCGCCTGTAATTTTTCCGGCGCTGGCCAATGTCCTCAGGTCATCCGAAGGAAATTGTTCACCTGAAACAGAGGAAGAATTGGTTACAGCTTTTTCAAAACTGAAACCTCCTGTAAAATCAAAATGATGAGACTGTGATGACTGCAGTTTATAAGAAAGGAAGTTATTCGTGGTATATCTTACTGTTCTGGTCCATGCACTTGTTGCGGCCCCGGAAGTTCCCGCACCGGTAAGTGTTTTGGATCCGTAGAATTGTTCATCATTCTGGTTGAACATATCCACGCCAAATTCAGTTCTGAAGTATAAGTTTCCTGTGAAGTTATACTGACCGAATGCTGCACCAATATTCCTGAAAGTATAAGATTTATAGCTGGAGTTTTCTGTTTCAATAAGTGGGTTGTAATAGGTTGTTGTTGGCCTGTCGTAAATTTTGCCGGTCAGGTCACGTACGGGGGTTAAGGGAGAAAGTGCAACAATTTGCATGGGAGTAAAAAACTGGTTATCCTGCGCCACGCGATTAGAGATTGTTCTTGCCAGGGTTACATTCACCCCCACTTTAAATTTGTCTGAGAGGTCCTGATCCAGATTGATTCTTCCTGAAACGCGGTTAAAATCATTTCCAAATAAAATTCCATCCTGTTTATTGTAGGAACCCGAAATATAATAGCGCGTTTTATCGCTGCCACCCGATGCCGAAATGTCTACTGCACCCACTTTTGCGTCCTGGAAGGCAAGATCTTCCCAGTTGGTATTTGTTTGCAGGGTTTTCCAGTCGCTGTGTCCACTGTACCTGGTAAATCTTCCTTCCACATACGTTTTCATACTGGCAACGGCCGCAGCTTCCGAGGCATAACCCACCCAGTTTCCGGCCCTGTTGTAGTGATATCTTCCTGCATTGGCCGCAGCTTCCTGGAATAGTTCAATGTATTCAGCTGCATCCAGGAATCCCCTTTTACGGGTGGGGTCGTTTGTTCCATTCTGCATGTTGATGATGAATTTGGCTTTACCGGGTTTACCTTTTTTGGTAGTGATTAATACCACCCCATTGGCAGCACGGCTTCCGTAGATTGCGGTAGCTGCTGCGTCTTTCAGGACATCAAATGATTCCACGTCATTGAAGTTGATATCCGTTAGCGCATTACCTGAAAGTGAACCTGTGCTGATGGGTATTCCATCAACAACATATAAAGGTGAGTTGGATGCATTGACTGAACCCTGGCCGCGAATACGCACTTTTACCCCTTCGCCTACTTTACCATTGTTGGTCTCTACAAATACGCCCGCCGCACGGCCCTGCAATGCCTGGTTGAAATTGGGAACCGGTGTGTTTGCCACCTCTGCCCCCCTAACTTTTGTTACGCTTGAGATCAGGTCTTTTTTTGATGAAGAGCCATATCCAACCACCACCACTTCATTCAGGTTGCTGGATTGAGAACTGAGTTCCGTATTGAAGTTACCCGAGGATACAGGCACCTCCTGCGTACCGTAGCCTACATAGCGGATAACCAATACGCCATTTGAAGTTGCAGAAATTTTATACTCACCGTTAACGTCAGTGATTACGGTAGTTGCGGTTCCTTTGAGGGTAACAGTGGCACCCTGTATGCCTTTCTTGTCGGCAGCATCCGTTACTTTTCCGGTTATTGTCCGGGTCTGCGCCATCGCAAACATAGACAGCAGGATGCTCATTAATAATAGTGGAATTTTTTTCATGCTGTTGGTTTTGGTTAAGAATTCAATTAGGAAGCCGGGGGATGGTTGTAATAC
>JANPIE010000050.1:0-4912 GCA_031424835.1 Chitinophagaceae bacterium | reverse complement strand
GAAAGGCATCGGAAAAGTAACGGTGGATGCTTTGGAAAAACTGGATTTTCCCGTGGTAATGGGAAGTGTGCTGATAACGGCCACATTCTTTATTGTCGTAAACATCCTCGCCGATATTCTCTACGGCGTTGTTGACCCGCGGGTAAAATTGCAGTAATCCTCCGTGCTATTCTGTGTCTTCTGTGACTCTCTGTGGTGAAGGATGGTAAATTGCTTCTATTCGTGCCTTTGATTTAAGCGAAAGCTTCACCACAGCGAGCACTGAGTACCCCAGCAAAAAGTTATTTGATGATCACCTCTGTCACTACTTTTTCACCAAATGCTTCGTTCACGCGTTCGATGATCTGTTTTTTTTGAAACAGCAGTTCATTCTTAAGCGGCCCTACAGTTGTGTGGATGAATAATTTATCGCCTATGATCTGTATTTTGTCGGTATACTTTGCGATGGTCTTCCCCATCAATTGTTCCCATATCTCTTCAATCTGCACGGCCCGTATACCATTGCGCATGGGGCTCTTGTTTAAAAATCCTTTTATAGCATCACCGATGTGGAATTCAGACATGGGGTAAAATTATTAATTAAAAATTAGTAATTAATAATTAATAATGGAAGGACAAATAAGGCTAATAATTTTAAATTATTAATTCTTAATTGTTAATTAACTCAATAAGCTGGTATTTCACTTGAAGATTTGCCAACTGGGATTGCAATCTTTCAAAATGTGTATCCGTTATGAATACCTGGCCATCGCTCTCGGCGCATACCCATTGTAAAAGCTGGAACATTCGTTGTTCGTCGAGTTTTTCAAAAACATCGTCGAGCAGGAGAATGGGTGTAAACCCTTTTTCTTCCTGCAATACCTGCCATTCAGCGAGTTTGAGGGCGAAGAGTAGGCTTTTGCGCTGCCCTTGCGACGCTTCAGCTTTAAAAGGCATCATATCCATCAGGAACACGAGGTCATCGCGGTGAATGCCTGTATTCGTTCGTTGCAGCTGCATGTCTTTCTGCCTGCTGGCCTGCAGTAAAGCGGCGAAGTCTCCGTGGAACAACTGGCTGTCATAGGCAAGGGAAAGGCCATCGTCTTTGCCTGCTATGCGCTGGTAGATTGAGCCCGCACGTGTCAGGAAAGCTGCGAGAAATTTCTTTCGTTCCTGGAACAGGAAGCTTCCTTTTTCTGTTAGCTGTTCATTCAATACCTGCAGCAGTGATTCGTCTACCTGTCCCGACTCCGCTATACGCTTTAGTAAACTGTTACGTTGCAGCAACAATTTGTTGTAGTCGATCAGGGCATGCAGGTATTTTTTATTGATTTGCGACAATAGCGTATCAAGAAATTTTCTTCTTTCGTCGCTGCCCCCCGTAATCAGCACTATATCATCCGGAGCAATCATCACAGCGGGAAATTTGCCGATGTGGTCAGAGAATTTTTTGTACTCATCTCCGTTCAGCGATAGCTCTTTTCGGTTATTCTCCCGCAGGATGCAGGTAATTTGCTGCAGCCCGGTGTTGAGCCGGTAACTGGCAGCCAGGCGCATACCGCTGAGTCCGTGATGCACATTCTGGCTATCCGGTCTTGAAAAATAACTTTTTGAAAAACTCAGGTAGTAGATGGCATCAAGCAGGTTGGTCTTGCCCGCCCCGTTACTCCCGCAAATACCCACGATCCGTTCTGTAAAGCCAAATTCCTGCTGTACATAATTTCGGAACTGTAGTAAGGTTATGGAATCCATCCTGAGCATGGCGGCAAATTACAGCCTGCGGGCTGAATAATTCACAGTATGGAAGAAAGCGGTTATTTTTATTGAAAATTCGGCATTTGAAGACCATACTCTCTGAACAGCAACTCACATTAACCGTAAAAAGGCTGGCGCACCAGATACTTGAAAACAACCTGATGCTTGCGGATACCGTGATTATCGGGTTACAGCCCCGTGGGGTATTTCTCAGTGACCGTATCGTGCATGAACTAAGCCAGATAGTGGATGCGACGCAGATCCGCTACGGCAGGCTGGATATTACGTTTTACCGCGATGATGTCCGAAAAAGCCTGCATATCGCCAATGCTACTGACATTCCTTTCAGCATCGAGAACAAAAAAGTAGTGCTGATTGACGATGTTCTCTATACGGGCCGCACCATCCGCGCCGCCCTTGATGCGCTGCTTGATTTTGGCCGCCCGTCAAAAGTGTCATTATGTGTATTGGTGGACAGGCGTTTTAACAGGGAACTACCCATACAGCCTGATTATGCCGGCAAAACGATCGATACGTTCAGCTCCCAGAAAGTAAAAGTGTGCTGGAAAGGCAGAGACGAAGTAGATGAAGTGGTATTGATATGACGGAATTCCAGGTATGGAATCCAAGATACAAGATACAAGTAAGATCCAAGGATGAGTGTTGAGGAACAAGCAAGCGTATCGGGCCTGCAGAAGTTGACACAGTGCGAGATGGTAATGTTAATGTATCAGGTCTTTCCTTCCTAATACTATCGGCTATCATTATGAAGCGGACACCGCCCACGAACGCCGCTGGCTAACAAAAAAACCTTGTGCCTTGTCCCTTGCCTCTTGTCCCTTTTTTCCATTATCTTTGATTTTTAATGAAACTATCTACCAGACATCTACTTGGTATCAAGGATCTCAACAGAGAAGACATCCAACTCATTCTCTCCACCGCTGAACAATTTAAAGAAGTTTTACAAAGACCGGTTAAGAAAGTGCCATCACTTCGGGATGTTACGATCGTCAACCTGTTCTATGAAAATTCTACGCGAACCCGCATGTCGTTTGAACTGGCTGAGCGGCGGTTATCTGCGGATGTGTTGAACTTTGCTGCCAGCAGTTCTTCTTCCGCCAAAGGTGAAACGCTGCTTGATACTGTTAACAATATCCTTAGTATGAAAGTGGATATGGTGGTGATGCGGCACAGCGCTTCGGGGGCCCCGCATTTCCTGGCTAAAAATATTCCTGCGGCCATTGTGAACGCCGGCGACGGTATCAATGAGCATCCCACACAGGCCTTACTGGATGCCTACTCCATGAAAGAAAAACTGGGAAAGCTGGAAGGGTTAAAAGTGGCCATTATTGGTGACATCATGCATAGCCGCGTGGCACTGAGTAATATGTACCTGCTGCGAAAAATGGGAGCGGAAGTAATGGTAGCGGGTCCGCCTACACTGATTCCGAAATACATCAGCGAGGCATTGGGTGTACGGGTTGAATATAACCTGAAAAAAGCATTGCAATGGTGTGATGTGGCCAATGTATTGCGCATTCAACTGGAAAGACAGAACCAGCCCCTGTTCTCATCGCTGCGTGAATACAACCTGGCATACGGCATCAAACGGAAATTGCTGGAGAGCCTCGGAAAAGACATCGTGATTATGCATCCCGGCCCTATTAACCGCGGCGTGGAACTTGACAGCGATGTGGCCGATGGCCCGTTTTCGATTATACTTGACCAGGTGGAGAATGGTGTTGCGGTAAGAATGGCAGTGCTGTACTTGCTTGCCGACAGGGAAAACTAGCATAAGTACGAAATACGAAGTATGAAGTAAGGAATGTAAATAGTTCGTACTTCGTAGTTCGTACTTCGTACTTGGTACTTCGTACTTTTATTTTGAACTAACATTTTATACCGTGCTATATGCAAAGAATCTGCTTGTTTCCCGGCACATTTGACCCCGTTACATTAGGACATATCGATATCATAGACCGGGCGATTCCGCTTTTTGATAAGATCTATGTGGGTATCGGTATCAATTCTGCCAAAACGCCCATGTTCAGCGCCGAACAAAGGATGGAATGGTTCAGGGAAATTTACAAGAACGAACCCAAAGTGGAAAGCGTGGTATATGATGGATTAACAGTCAATTACTGCAAAACCATCAACGCCACTTTTATCCTCCGTGGCATCCGTTACGTAAGTGATTTTGAGTACGAAAAAACCATCGCAGATGCAAACCGTACACTTGATAAAAATATAGAAACCATATTTCTGACGGGTGAACCCAAATATACATCAGTTGCCTCTACCATTGTACGTGATATCATCCGCAATGGTGGTAATGCGTCGCCCTTTCTTCCCGAAGTAGTGAACGTTTCCTTACTAAATCACCAGTCATAACTGCCTATGAGCATCTGGCATAAAAAAGACCTCGCCCTTGCTGATATTGAAGAACTCGGTAAACATACCATGGGTGAACATATTGGCATCCGGTTTTCTGAAGTTGGTGAAAATTATCTCAAAGCCACCATGCCGGTTGATCATCGCACCATACAACCCTATGGATTGTTACACGGGGGTGCATCTGTTGCGCTCGCAGAAACCCTGGGCAGTGTGGGTGCAGCCCTGGTAATAGACCCGGAAAAATTTATTTGCGTAGGACAGGAGATCAATGCCAATCATCTCCGCGGTGTACGCAGTGGTTTGGTAACCGGCGTAACTGCGCCCATTCATATTGGCAGCAGCTCGCATGTTTGGGAGATAAAGATCTATGATGAGCGTGAGAAACTGGTTTGTATCAGCAGGATCACGGTGGCGATTTTGAAAAAAACGGGGTAGGTGATGGTGCAGGGGCCATAGTCCAGGGTCCATGGTCCATGGTCGATAGGCCATAGAAGAACGGCTTAGTAAGTCGGGCTTGCAATAAAGAATGCCCAGCTTGCCATAAGCCATGGACTATGGACCCCCGACTATTGACTACTTCAACATTTCGATGGCAATATTTCTCCACTTTACCTTGATCCCACCTCCATCATGTATCTGTAATGCAATAAAACCATCCGCCTTTCCAATCTTTTCGTCTTTAAGGTATATCATCTGGTGACCGTTAAGCCAGGTAGTGACTTCATCAGCATTTACTTTTATTTTCATGGTGTTCCATTCTCCCATCTTCAGCCATTGTTCGTCT
>JANPIE010000049.1:0-37794 GCA_031424835.1 Chitinophagaceae bacterium | reverse complement strand
TTTAATACATGGCTGGTGATATATTCAAGTTGTTCCTCATCCATTTCTGTATGCACAGGCAGCGAGATTACCCGTTCAGTTAACCAATCGGTTACAGCGAGTTCCTGCGCCGGCAGATGCATGGAGGCAAACATCTGCTGTCTGTGACCGGGTACAGGGTAATAGATCATGGAAGGAATGTTGTTCGAGGCAAGATAACCATTCAACCCGTCCCGGTCAACACCATTGAGCAACAACGTGTACTGGTGATAAACATGGCTGCTGTAAGGAGCCACATAGGGCGTGGTGATTTTTTCGCTGGCGGCAAACGCCTGATCATACGCGGCTGCCACTTTTCTGCGGGCGGCATTGTATGCATCAAGCTTTTGCAGCTTAATTCCCAGAACTGCCGCCTGTATTGAATCAAGCCTTGAATTACAGCCAACCATTTCATGGTAATACCTTTTTTGCTGCCCATGATTGGCTATCATCTTCAGTTTCTGCGCAAGCGCCTCATCATTTGTGAATATAGCGCCACCATCCCCGTACGCACCGAGATTTTTACTTGGATAAAAGGAGGTACAACCAATAGTACCTATCGCACCCGTTTTTTTGGTAGTGCCATCAGAAAAGCGATAATCGCATCCTATCGCCTGGGCATTGTCCTCAATAACGTACAACCCATACTCTTCAGCTATCTGCATAATTTCTTCCATCGCTGCTGCATGACCATACAAATGAACAGGTACGATCGCCTTTGTACGGGATGTAATGGCTTTTCGTACAGATGCAGGATCGATACAGAAAGTGCGCGGATCAACCTCTACAAAAACAGGTGTAAGTCTTAACAGCGCCACTACTTCTGTGGTGGCGATATAGGTGAAAGAGGGTGTAATTACTTCATCACCTGGCTGCAGCCCCAAAGCCATCATCGCAATCTGCAGAGCATCTGTTCCATTGGCGCAGGGGATGGTATGTTTCACCTGAAGATACCCGCTCAACTGTGAACCAAAATCATGAACCGCCTTTCCATTGATATAGGCCGCACTGTCCAGCACTTCATGAATGGCCGCGTCAACCGCTGTTTTGATTTGCAGGTATTGCGACCTTGTATCTACCATTTGAATAGGCCTCATAAATGGACGGTGTTTAGAGCGGGCAAAATTACTGCAAAAAGCGGTAAGGATTGCATAAAAGCCCCATCGTAAAACGGGATAGAGGAATAATACGTTTAATTTGTTTCTTTGTAATGCACAATTACCGCCAATGCTCCTCTACCGGTTGTTTATCTGGCTATATCCTAAAGTTATATGGCTCTCCGGATTTGCCAACCCCAAGGCAAAACGCTGGGTAGAGGGACGACGCAATATCTTCAACCAACTTTCATCCGCTTTTCATAAAAATACGCGCCCGGTGGTTTGGATGCATTGCGCGTCACTGGGAGAATTTGAACAGGGCCTGCCCATTCTGGAAAGTATCCGCCGGCATTATCCATCACACTGTCTGCTGCTTACATTTTTTTCGCCCTCTGGTTATGAGGTGCAGAAAAAACACCCCGCAGCGGACCATATTTTTTACCTGCCTATAGACTCCCCGTCGCATGCAGCAAGGTTCCTCAACATTGTGCAGCCTGCGCTGGTGATTTTTATTAAATACGAGTTCTGGTTTTATTACCTGCAGGAAGCCAGTCAGCGGAATATTCCGCTGGTACTCGCATCCGGTATTTTCCGGAACGACCAGGTTTTTTTTAAATGGTATGGTGGGGTGTACAGAAAAATGCTTGCTTTTTTTTCCTGGCTTTTTGTGCAGAACCAGGTCTCAGTTGACCTGTTAAAAAAAATAGGCATCACAAAGAATGTACTGCTGACAGGCGATACCCGGTTTGACAGGGTTTTGGAAATAGCAGGACGTTTTGAAGAAATACCGCCAATTGCCGCGTTCTGCGAATCATATCCGATGATCATTGCGGGTAGCACCTGGACCGAAGATGACGAGGAGCTCGATCATTTTATCAACACTTATCCTGCTATCCGCTGCCTGGTGGCACCACATGATATTGACCGGGATCGTCTGGATGAATGCCTCGCTTTGTATAAGCGTTCAATGCTTTATTCCGCCTATGAAAAAATGTATCATAACGGCACAGCCATTCCCGACCATATCAATACGCTCATCATCGACAATGTTGGCATGCTGAGCAGGCTGTATCACTATGCCACGCTCTGTTATGTTGGGGGTGGTTTTGGTGATGATGGTATACACAATATACTGGAAGCCGCCGTTTATAGTAAACCCGTAATTTTCGGTCCTGAGTATGATAAATATCCTGAAGGTGCAGAACTACTTGAGGCAGGTGGTGCGTTCAGTATTGAAGATGCGTTAGAACTTGAATCCGTATTGAAAGAGTTACTTGAAAATAATGAAACATTAGAGAAGGCATCCCAGGCGGCTGGAAATTATGTAAAACAGAAAGCAGGCGCAACAGACAAACTGGTACAGCATATTCAGGAGAACCGTCTCTTGATCAGCTGATCGAAAATTTTAACGGTATCGCTGTTATCGGGCCAGCTTAACTTTACTTTCAGTTCACGTTGGATCCAATATTGCGCTTCCGGATAAATATTGAACCCATTGATCGTTTTGATACTGCGCTCATACATATTTTCATCACCCCTGAAAAGTTCATTTACAAAAAGATAGCGGTCATTTACGCCTATCGCTTTTTTAAGGTCGCGTACCGGTGCCTCCTGCAGGGCAGTGGCAACTTCTACCCTTTCTTCCTTCAGTTTATCATTGAGGCTCCCAATATCCGATGCCAGTACTTTATTGAACTCAAATATCTCAGTGGACCTGATGGCAGTTTTAGCCGTGTTTTGAGCGGGTTCCGCCTGGTGGGCGAGGGTAGGAATTTCGGGATTGGTTTCAAATAACCAGTTACTGCCCGCAACCGAATTTTTTTCAGCGGCCACCGGTATCTTATCAGCATGTTCTGCCTGCACGGCGAAAGTGCCTCCCCCGGAGGGCAATACAACAGATACTTTGCTGCGAACGGCTGAAGAAACCTGGTTCTTCTGCAGTTCAGCCAACAGCAATTGTGCAGTTACGGCCAGTTTATTCGGTCCATCCTGCTGCTCAAACTGTTCTTTGAGTTTATTGATCAGTGTGCCAACTCTTTCCATCGGATGTAATACATTTGAGGGTTACCAATAGAAGATATATCTAAAGTTACAAACGTTTTCCCTGATAATTTATTTTACTGCATGTTTATTGAACCTAACATATACGGTGGAAAAAGAGGATGGATCGAAGTCATCTGCGGAAGCATGTTCAGCGGCAAGACAGAAGAACTCATCCGTAGGCTAAAACGGGCCCGGATTGCAAATCTCCGCGTGGAGATCTTCAAACCAGCCATTGATGTCCGTTATGACGAGACCAAAGTAGTGAGCCATGACGCTAACGCTATCCAGTCAACCCCCATCGACAATTCCCAAACCATCCTCCTTATGGCGGAAGGCGTTGATGTAGTAGGCATAGATGAGGCCCAGTTTTTTGATGACCAGATACTTCATGTATGCGAGACACTGGCGCTCCGCGGCACAAGGGTTATTGTAGCAGGACTTGATATGGACTACCTTGGACGACCCTTTGGACAGATGCCTAACCTTCTCTCCATCGCAGACTACATAACCAAACTCCATGCCATTTGTATGAAATGCGGAAATATCGCCAATGTATCTTTTCGAAAAACTGAACAGGAGGGCCAGGTATTGTTGGGCGAGAAGGACACTTATGAACCCCGCTGCCGCATTTGCGCCCATGAAAAACAGTAGCCGCATATTATCGCTTGTAAAAAAGGACCTATTGCTGGAAACCCGCCAGCAGTATACGTTGTATGGCATACTACTCTATGTTGCCTCTACCATTTTTGTCGTATACCTGTCTATGGGGCAACCTGAAGACAATACATGGAACGGTTTATTCTGGGTGATACAATTATTTGTATGTGTTAATGCTGTTGCAAAAAGTTTTTTGCAGGAAAGCAAAGGAAGGATGCTTTATTTCTATTCCATTACAAGCGCCGGGGATTTTGTACTGGCAAAACTTGTTTTCAATGCCGTGTTGATGATTGTGATGAGTTTGTTAAGCCTTGCCGTTTTTACACTGCTGCTAGGTAATCCGCTCGAAAACGGGCTCAGGTTTCTTTTTATTACATGCCTTGGCGGCTTCAGCCTAAGTATGGTATTTACTTTTCTCGCAGCCATTGCAGCCAAGGCACAACAATCTTCCGCCTTAATGGCAATTATGGGATTTCCGATTATCATCCCGCAGCTATTGTTATTGATGAAAATATCCTCTTCCGCTTTTGCCTCTGTAATTCAGGCAGGCTGGTGGGAAATGGTGCTACTGTTAGCAGGATTGGATCTGCTTGTGGTGGCGCTTGCTGTGATCCTGTTTCCTTTTCTCTGGAAAGACTAGGGAGATGAGAGGGGAAAAGGCAAAAGTCAAAAGTGAAAAGTCAAAAATTAAAAGTCGAAAGTCAATCTTCCTGACGTCACCCATTTCACTTCTCACTTTTGACTTTTCACTTCTCACATTTCTTCTCCGTTGCTAAAATCTCAAATGCCTCACGGTCTGGGCTTTATTGATCAGTTGTTTTAATGAATCGATACCGATCTTCAGGTGATTTTCTACGAATTCGGAAGTCACTTTTTTGTCGCTTTCTTCTGTTTTTACACCGTCTGGTATCATAGGCTGATCGCTTACCAATAACAAGGCGCCAGTGGGAATTTTATTATAGAAACCCACCATGAAAATAGTAGCCGTTTCCATGTCAATGGCATAGGCCCTTACTTTGGTCAGGTAATCCTTGAACGCATCATCGTGTTCCCATACCCTGCGGTTTGTGGTATATACAGTGCCCGTCCAGTAATCCACATTGTAATCCCTGATGGTGGTAGATATCGCTTTCTGTAAAGCGAAGGCAGGCATTGCAGGCACTTCCGGAGGAAAATAATCATTCGAAGTTCCTTCACCCCTGATTGCCGCAATGGGCAAAATCAGGTCGCCGATCTTATTTCGCTTTTTAAGTCCACCGCATTTACCCAGGAACAACACCGCTTCCGGTTCGATGGCAGTAAGCAGGTCCATTACAGTTGCGGCACCGGGACTACCCATCCCGAAATTAATAATGGTAATACCATCTGCTGTAGCACATTGCATAGGGCGGTCAGTTCCCACCACTTTTACCTTGTTCCAGGCCGCAAACATGGTCACATAATTGCTGAAATTGGTCAGCAGGATATACTTGCCAAAATTCTCCAGTGACTCACCGGTGTAACGGGGCAACCAGTTGTTTACGATATCCTGTTTTGTTTTCATAACGTATTATTTGATCGGTACCCAAATGGTATCTTTGAAAAACTTAATTGGCTAAAATACAAAAAATCAGGGCCGCAAGCAAACTGCATGATCCATATCACCTACCCAGCGCATGATTTCCGCATTAAGGAAGAAGACGGTAAAGAGTTCA
Organism: Chitinophagaceae bacterium; assembly: GCA_031424835.1. Lineage (GTDB taxonomy): Bacteria > Bacteroidota > Bacteroidia > Chitinophagales > Chitinophagaceae > Sediminibacterium. The sequence goes on along the minus strand of JANPIE010000049.1, from coordinate 32,285 downwards.
TTTTTGATGAGTTCCGCAGGCTATGGACACGCCTTACGCCGGAGGAATGGGTACGTCAGAACATACTTCAATACCTTACAACAGTGAAAAAATATCCGGCATCGCTCATTGCTATTGAGAAGGAGATCAGCCTGGGAGACATCAAAAAACGTTTCGATATCCTGGTATACCGAACGTCCAAACCCTGGATGGTGATTGAATGCAAAGAGATGAATGTGCCACTCTCAGCAGCAACTCTCCGGCAGGCACTGAATTATAACATCAGGCTGCAAACAGATTACCTTGTTATTACGAATGGCACGGACACAAAAGGGTTTTATTTGGGGAATGCGGAAGCGGAAGAGATTGAATCATTTCCCGGTTATTGAACAGATGAACAGACAAGCGGGGATCGGAAAAGAGATCAACATTCATCCGTTCCTTGCTCGCCTGTTCATCTGTTCCTGGCTCATTAGTTCCCCTGTTCCCCTTCTCTTTACGGAAATATACCCAGCTCTGCATACGACGTTCCCACCTTATTAATTGCGCAAACATATGCAGCAGTCCGCATGTCGGGGATCTCGGGGTTTGCTTTCCAGATATCCATGATTTCGCGGGTAGCGGTGATCATGGTTTCTTCGAGTCCGCTGTGTACGAGGTCAACTTCTTCAGGGCCATGCATGATAAACCTGCGTTCTGTATCAGAAACTTTTTTATCAGTGAGCGCTTCGATCTGCGACAAAATATGGCTGTTCATATTTTCCGTGAACCGCTTTTCCATGCGTCCATATCGTACATGGCTAAGATTTTTCAGCCACTCGAAATAAGAGACAGTTACACCGCCTGCATTCAGGTACATATCCGGAACAACCAGTATGCCTCTGGCCACAAATATCTCATCGGCTTCGGGAGTTAATGGGCCATTTGCTGCTTCGCCTATGATCCTGGCTTTCACTCTTCCGGCATTATCGGCATTGATCACGTTTTCCAGTGCTGCGGGTATCAATATATCGCAGGCGGTTTCCAGGGCGTCATTGCTGTTAGCCAGGTTGGTTGCACCCGGAAAATTAAGAATGGAACCGGTTTTCTTCCTGTGCTGGAACACTTCTTCCTCGTTTAACCCGTCTGCTTTATAGATAGCACCTTCGTATTCTGCAATGGCAACAATAATGGATCCATGCTCACGGAAAAATTTAGCGCTATGGTAACCCACATTGCCCAATCCCTGTACCACCACTGTCTTTCCTTCAACACCAATGGTCAATCCCAATTTATTCATTACATCGGGCATATTGCATACTTCGCGTATGCCAAAAAATACCCCGAGTCCCGTTGCTTCTTTTCTTCCCCGTACCCCACCCTGTGTGATCGGTTTACCGGTTACACAACCTGCCGCATCAATCTCACCGGGTTTTAAGGAAGTATAGGTATCCACGATCCACGCCATCTCTCTTTCGCCGGTACCATAGTCTGGTGCGGGAACATCAATGCCGGGGCCGATAAAATTTTTCTTAACCAGTTCACTGGTGTACCGTCGTGTGATCTTCTCAAGCTCATAAACGCTATGGTTCCGCGGATTGATTTTGATACCACCTTTACCTCCGCCGAAGGGAACGTTCACAATGGCACACTTATAAGTCATAAGCGACGCAAGCGCCATCACTTCATCCTGGTTAACCTCTTCACTAAAACGAATACCGCCTTTACAGGGCGACTTGTGCTGTGAATGCTGCACGCGGTAAGCTTCGATCACTTCTATACGGCCGTCATCCATTTTTACGGGAAACCGCATGCTGTAAATACTGTTACACGCTTTAATCTGTTCGAGCACGCCTTTTTCCCAACGGGTAAATTTTGCGGCCTTATCAAAACTTTGTTCAACACTATGAAAAAAGCTATATGGTTGTTGACTTGACATGAGCAATCGTTTTATTTTTTGACTTTAAGGGTAAATGAACGGTATGCGGGTTGTGCAGGAAGTGGGATGAGTGATAACAGCTACACTCACCATTCTCAACTTATTTTTCCAGTTTGGTGATTTTTCTGTCTACACTGATCACGTACAGTAATAAGCCAACCACAATCAGCACTACTACTGTCATCACTACATAAATCTTGCCATTGCTGCGCATGATATCGCCAGACGATGGGTTAACCGAAGCTTCCTGTGCGACTGCACAAAGAGCGACAAGGGCCATAACAAATACAGCGGCCAGTCTTTTTAATTTATTCATTGTTCAAACGCTTTTCAGTGAGTATTTGCAGGCGGATCCGTAACGTACTGATCCATACGCCCAATAATGTCCAACCCAGTACCGCCGGGTAAAACACGGTCCGCATATTCGAATCCATATCCCTTCCGTCCATACCCGGGTTTCCTTCGCTGCCCTGGCCGCCGGGATGCAGTGATTCCGTCAATCTTGGTAAAATCCAGATGGTGGGAAATAACATGAAGAAGGCGAAAATATTGTACACTGCCCCCACCCTTCTTTTCTTTTCCTCGTCGTTCATGCTGCCCCGTAATACAAAATAAGCCAGGTAAATAAGTACCGCAATGGCCGCGCCGTTTTGTTTGGGATCGCCGCTCCAGAATGCACCCCATTGGTATTTTGCCCATACAGAACCAGTGGCCAACCCCAGCAGCCCAAATATGGTTCCGGTACCGGCATAAATAAACGCATAGTAATCATATACCGGGTTCTGTTTACGAAGAAACTTAACAGAATAGACCACCGATACAATAAACAGTATCATCATGGCAAACCACATCGGCACATGGAAGAAAAAATTACGGATTGATTCCTGCATCCGGTCATCAAGCCGGGGAACTTTCACTAAGAACCCATAGGTGCAGGTATAAATAAGCAGTAAGCAGGCGAGTATCTTCCACCAGGATTTCCGAATCATGTTCTGTTTTTTACAGGCAGCATTCTTTCCTCACAAATCAAAACTAACAACTGTGAGCCGCAAAATTAGGTGAAACAAGGGCAACAAACACAAGGATGTGTAAAATTTACCAAAACCATACTGAGCGGGCGGGTCCGGTGCAAAAAATCAACAGTTTTGCATGCGCATTGTATTTACATTTACCTATGCCCCAGCCTCTGTTAGAAATAACTAATCTCTCCATTGATTTTGTGACACAAGGGGGCACGACTAATGCATTAAAAAATATAAACATATCTCTTGCACGCGGCGAGATACTTGCCATTGTGGGCGAATCGGGTTCAGGAAAGTCGGTTACTTCCCTCTCTATCCTTCAATTGTTACCTACCCCGCCAACTGTCTATGCCTCGGGTGAAATACGGGTGACTACCGGGCAAGAAACCATCAATATGCTCACGGCTTCCCCTGCCACACTGCAGGCAATCCGGGGCAATGAAATCGCTATGATTTTCCAGGAACCGATGACCTCGTTAAATCCTGTACTGACCTGCGGATTCCAGGTAATGGAAGCCATTCGCCAACACAATACCCTTTCTGAAAAAGACGCCCGCGCAAAAACCATTGCGCTTTTTGAACAGGTTAAGCTGCCCGACGCCCCGGCCATGTTTAAACGTTACCCGCACCAACTGAGCGGGGGACAAAAACAACGGGTAATGATCGCCATGGCCATGAGCTGCCAACCGGCCCTGCTTATTTGCGATGAACCTACCACAGCGCTGGATGTAACCGTTCAGAAAAACATCCTGCAACTTATTCGTGAACTGCAGTTGCAGAATCATATGGGCGTAATTTTTATCACCCATGATTTAAGCGTTGTAGCGGAAATTGCTGACCGCATTGCTGTAATGTATAAAGGTTCCATTGTAGAACAGGGCGTGGCAAGCCAGGTACTTCATTCCCCCTTGCATCCGTATACCCGAGCTTTGTTAGCCTGCAGACCGGCTTTACATCCTAAGGGCGAAAGACTACCGGTAGTGAGTGATTTTATACAAACGGATGCAGAAGGGCGGGTAAAAGAGAAAGCAGGAATTCCGGATCCGCGGCCAGAAATTGAACCGACGGTAACACAAGCGGTGGGCGCTGCTTCATCAGGAGGTAACAAAGTGCAAGCACCCAACCGGCTTCTTTCCGTTAAAAACCTCCGTGTTTACTTCCCTTCGGGAAGGACATTCCTGGGTGGAGCAAAGTCGTATACGAAAGCTGTAGACGATACCAGCTTTGATGTGTATGAAGGTGAGACGTTGGGACTTGTGGGGGAATCGGGCTGCGGCAAAAGTACCCTGGGGCGCGCAATATTGCGGCTGATTGAAAGCACGTCGGGTGCTATTGAATACAAAGGATCCAACCTGTTGACGGCTACCCCAAAAACCATGCGGGCGCTGAGAAAAGACATGCAGATCATTTTCCAGGACCCCTACTCATCCTTGAACCCGAGGATCAGGATCGGCGATGCGATTTCCGAGCCACTGCTGGTTCATGGATTGGCTGCCAACAAGAGAGAACGCCGCGAAAAAGTGATCTCGCTACTGGAAAAAGTAAATCTGAGCGCAGACTACTATCACCGCTATCCGCATGAATTCAGCGGTGGCCAGAGGCAGCGGATTGTGATTGCCCGGGCTTTGGCCCTGGAGCCATCCTTTATTATCTGCGATGAAAGTGTTTCCGCACTGGATGTAAGCGTGCAGGCGCAGGTATTAAACCTTTTAAATGACCTGAAGAAGGAATTTGGTTTTACAGCAATATTTATATCTCACGACCTGTCAGTGGTGCGCTACATAAGTGACAGGATCATGGTAATGAATAAGGGCCGCATCGAAGAGATTGGTGAGGCCAGCCAGATATACCATCACCCGCAAAAAGCATATACGCAAAGGCTGATAGACGCTATCCCTAAGTTCAACTCATAAGCGGGCATCCAGGCATCAACCCTTTCGCCATTGATGTACACATCCTTCTCCTGGGGAACATTTTTCGCATTTTGCGTTAGCACAAAAATTGCAGTAACCCTATAACCCTATTTATTTAGGTGTCAATACATATGGAAGATCTCAAAAACATACCGACGGAAAATCTGTTGGAAATGCTTGCTACCCATACAGCTGAATATGTTCATATGATCAAGGAGGGGGCAGCGGACAATGAATTTTCACGGCTGGAATTTCTGATCAGTATGATCCAGCATGAAATAAAATTCCGGGGTACATCCACCGCTACTTCAACTTTGGAAGCCCAAAATAATGCTCTCTCATACAAATGATGCCACCCTATTTACGCAGACCGAAAAGTGCCCTTTAACGTAATACTTAAGAATTTGCCAAATTTTCAGCTCTCATCTCTACATCCGTTGTATAAATTGGGAGATTGGCTCTGTTACCTTACCTTTGCCGACTTCTGAAATTCATGCCGTAACATGAAGCGAGTCGTCCCGTAAGGCGACGGCAACCTGAATGTGGCTATCATCTAAAACAAGATTAGACACATGAAATTATCTCAATTCAAGTTTGACCTTCCTTTAAACCTGATTGCCCAGAACCCCACAAAAAAACGGGAAGACAGCCGTATGATGGTTGTTGACCGCAAGAGCGGGCATATGGAAAACAAGCATTTCCGCGACATCCTGGAATATTTTGATGACAAGGATGTATTTGTAGTAAACAACACGAAAGTATTTCCTGCAAGAATGTATGGACGCAAAGAAAAAACCGGCGCCAAGATCGAGGTTTTTCTATTGCGTGAACTGAATAAACCCAACCGATTATGGGATGTGATCGTTGATCCCGCAAGAAAAATACGTGTAGGCAATAAGCTATACTTTGGCGAGAACGAAGAGCTAGTTGCTGAAGTAATTGACAACACAACGAGCCGGGGCCGTACCATCCGTTTTTTATGGGATGAGGATGACGAGAGCTTTAAAAAAATGCTGGAGCATCTTGGAGAAACGCCCCTACCAAAATACATCAAACGCAAGCCTGATGAAGAAGATAAAGAACGTTACCAGACTGTATACGCCAAATACGAAGGAGCTGTTGCCGCGCCTACTGCGGGTTTGCATTTCAGTAAAGAACTGATCAAACGCTGCGAGATACAGGGCGTTCGGTTTGCCGAGGTAACCCTGCACACAGGTTTAGGCACTTTCCGTCCCATTGAAGTAGAGGATCTCAGCAAACACAAAATGGATGCTGAATATTATGCCATCGACAAACAGGCATGCGATATCGTAAACAAAGCAAAAGAGGGCGGTCACCGTATCTGTTCTATCGGTACCACTACCATGCGTGCTATGGAAAGCAGTTTTACCGCGCAGAAATTATTAAAGCCCAGTGAAGGATGGACCAACCATTTTATACACCCGCCATATAAATTCAATGTGGCTGATAGCCTGGTTACCAATTTTCATTTACCAAAGACCAGCCTGCTTATCATGACCTGCGCATTTGCGGGTTACGACCTGGCGATGGAAGCCTATAAAAAAGCGATCAAGGATAAATACCGTTTCTTCAGCTATGGAGATGCGTTGCTGATCGTTTGATGTGCATATGATATCTTTAGAAAGACCTCAACTTCTGTTGGGGTCTTTTACATTTAAATATGGCCCGCCATGCGGATAGGCTGCAACTGAGACCATAGGTGGATAAGCGAAAAAAGCATGTGTACTGACGCGGTCAACTTACCAAAAATGTGGACAGGACCACAGGAAAAGCCCACTGAGTGCACCACAGAAGTAAAAAAAATAATTAACCTGCCCAATAATAACAGGGGAAAGAAATATCGATTGATATGCATTCATAAAAAAACCGCTGGAGGTTCAGCGGTTTTTTTATGCCATCAATGTCTATAATCCGAACAAGCCTTTATTCAATAATTGCAGGGTTTTGGTTTTGAAAGCACTGGGTACCAGCAGTGAAATATTATGGGGACTACCTCCATAACTTACCATGGTTACCGGCACCTCTTTAATGGCATTGAAAAGTTTTTGCAGAACATCTGCAGTTTCCGCTATTTCATTTCCCACGATAGAAACGATGGTCTGGTCAGTGTCTACATCTACGGTACCGAATGGCTGTAGCTCCTTTACAATCTGCTTTAATGCAATGTCAGAGTCAATGGTTACTGACACAGCCACCTCGGAGGTAGTGATCATATCGATAGAGGTTTGGTATTTCTCAAAAACCTCGAATACCTTTCTCAGGAAACCATAGGCTAGCAACATGCGGCTGCTTTTGATCTTAATAGCAATGATGCCGTCTTTGGCTGCTACCGCCTTTATGCCTACACTGCCTGCTTCTTTGGTGATCACGGTTCCTGCGGCTTTGGGTTGCATGGTATTGAGCAGTTTCACCGGAACGTTCTCCTGCTGCGCGGGCCAGATGCAGGTAGGGTGTAAAATTTTTGCACCGAAATATGCAAGCTCCGCAGCCTCATCAAAACTCAACTGTTTAATGGCAACCGTTTTATCAACAATGCGCGGGTCATTGTTGTGCATTCCGTCAATATCGGTCCATATCTCGCAAACAGACGCATTGATAGCCGCTGCTACCAGAGAAGCCGTGTAATCACTGCCGCCGCGTTTCAGGTTATCTACCTCCCCTTTTGCATTACGGCAGATATAGCCCTGCGTGATAAATAATTTTTTATCAGCATGCTGCTTAAGCAGCATGCTAAGTTTACTTTTTATAACGGGGAGTTGCGGCTCTTCATTGGCATCGATGGACATAAACTCAAGCGCTGGTAACAACATATGATCAATGCCCTTCTCTTCCAGGTAAACACAAAAGAGTTTTGTGCTCATCAACTCGCCCTGTGCAAGGATATCTTTGTACAAAGCTTCACTGAAAGAAATACGGAGAATAATGGTAAGGAATTCGAAATGCTCTGTTACAATGGCATTTGCTTTTGCACGGAAAGTTTCCTCCTTTACAAGATCGGGAATGAATTTACGGTAATGCGCCTCCAGGGTCGCGATCTTTTGACGGGCAGTGTCACGATCTGCATTGGATAAACTGTTACTGATCTCCACCAAAGCATTGGTAGTTCCGCTTAAAGCGCTCAGTACAACGATTTTTGGCTCGCCGTCCATGGTAACAAGTTGTGCTACCTCGTGCATACGTTCCGGCTTACCTACACTGGTACCACCGAACTTCATCACTTTCATAAAATCCCTTTTGCAGTTTGAATAAAATAATTGAGGTGCAAATGTACAGGCTGGGTGCATATTTTCTTGCACCTATTTTATTAACAGACGTTAGTCTGGCAAGGCTTTCAGCGGAATGCTGCTTATAGAGTTAACCCAAATTTTTCACCAATCGAATGCAGGTCCTCAACCACGCTATCCACTATCGGTATACCGTCTCTCCTGCGAACTGACTCCGCCTCGCGTTCGGGATCGCCTGGTATCAACACTTTCTCATACCCTTCTGCCGGGGTAGCAGAACGGAAACGCGTAATCCAGTTATCCATATGCTGCTTAAACTCCGCAGCGGGGCGAAATGCATCGATTCGCATGGCGCCAAAAAAATGTCCGAGCCCTTTGCCGGGCATATTTTCCGGCATAGCTACATAAGCCGGGAACGGTGGTGCCCATGGTCCATAAGAGCCACCACTCAATACAGCAGAAAAAATATCCACTATACTTCCGAGTGCATAACCTTTGTGGCTCCCGTGTTCCCGATCGCTGCCTAGTGGCAGCAATGCACCTTGCTTCTTCAGGACATTGGCATCGGTAGAAGGATTTCCAGTTTTATCCTGCACCCAGCCCAGAGGTGTATCTGCATTTTTTCGTTGCAGTATTTCCAGCTTGCCATTGGCGGCGGTGGTGGTGGCAAAATCTGCAACAAAGGGTGGCTGGGAATCTGCAGGTATGGCTACTGCAATGGGGTTGGTGCCAAGCATGCGCTCAATGGAAAAAGTTGGCGCCACCAACGCGCTCGCATTTGTCATGGCCATACCGATCATATCATGCTGCAGGGCCATCATGGCATGATAACCGGCAATGCCAAAATGGTTGCTGTTACGAACGCTTACCCAGCCTGTTCCCGCATTCATGGCTTTGTCGATCGCCACCTGCATGGCAAATGGCGCTACCACGAGCCCCAAACCTGCGTCGCCATCCACCACAGCGGTAGAGGGAGTTTCGTGTACAATTTTTATGATAGGCGATGCATTGATTCTTTGCACTTCCCATAGGCGTATATACCCGCTTAACCGGGCTACACCATGACTATCTATCCCGCGCAGATCCGCCGCGATCAGAGCGGTAGCAGCGGTTTCTGCATCTTTCGCTGAACAACCCATCTTTTTAAAAACCTCAAAAGTAAATTGATACAGTTGTTCGTAAGAGTATATAGCCACGTGAATTCCGGTTTTGAAACGCAAGATACTCGGTTTTTCAAAAGCTGCCTTGCTAAACAGCTATGGAGAGCACCGTTGTAGAACAGATGAGTTGTTTCGGTACTTATATGGGAACCCGAAAAAAGTTATACAACCCTTTGTGAAAATTTTCAACCCTTTTCAATGGCAAATAATTAACAACAATTCAGGCTATACGAGATGAATACCACGAAAGAATACTCCACATTTGTTCCTAATTTTACCCTATGAAGTTTTGGCTATTCTTAGTTTGCTTATCGGCAACAACGCTTAGTGCGCAGATCACACCTGACCAGGTTCATTCTGATTTTGTACTTCGGCAGCGGCGGGCAGATTTTGACAGGCATATGAAGGAGAAGACGATCAGGGCAACATTCGCGTTGCCGCTTAACAGTGATACAGAAGAAAAATATATTGAGGCATGCTGGGCCATTTCCCAATTTCTGTTACGATCACCGGAGATAGAGAAAGGGTTCCGCAACATTTTCGCCAGGTATGGTACACTTTCATACGAAACGCAGAGGGCCCTGCTGGAAGCCGTGTATGGTGTGTATCCTACAGAATTCAAAAGCGAGATAAAAAAAGTTAGAAGCAGGGAAAAGCACGCCAAACTTTTTGCCATGCAGACGGTCTATCTCTACCGACAAGACCGCAGCAAACCTGCAGTTGTGCTCCTGCGCAAACAAATGCAGCTAAATTTTCCTACATACAAAGACAATGTGCTGCTCGTGCAGTTGGATAACTACCTGCAAACACATGATAAGCTGCTAAAACATCAAACCCCCGATATTAAAACATTGTTTGCTTTCCGTAAGCTGTCGGGGCAAAAAACCATTTATTCCTTCCAGCGGTGGAACCGTGACCAACCGGGTTTGGCTATTCTGCAGGAGGCAGACGGGCGTTTTGCCAGGGATAGTTCGGGTAAACTGAAAGTGTTTCAGCAACTGGCGCGTTCCGCATCTAACCTTCCATATTTTATCACCAATGGGAGCACACCACAAGGAATTTACAGCATACAGGGCACCGCTGTATCACACAATGCCTTTATCGGGCCAACACCCAATATTCAACTGGTAATGCCCAATGAAGCGGATAGCCTGTTCTGGCACAACGATTACGATTCGTTGCAAATGCCCCTTACAAATTATCTTAACCTGCTACCCCCATCATGGCGCACTTATCTTCCAATGACTGAATCATTTTATGCGGGCCTTGCAGGGCGCACGGAGATCATTGCGCATGGTACCACAATCGACCCGGAATACTTTAAAGCAAAACCCTATTATCCACTAACACCCACTATGGGTTGCCTCTGTGCGAAAGAGACCTGGAACATTACCACCGGTAAGATCCTGCAAAGCGACCAGCTCGATCTGGCCAATACTTTCCTCGCAACACCGGGTACCACGGGTTACCTAATGGTAATTAACCTGGACAATAAACAACAACGTGTGAGCAGGGAAGAGATTGAAAAACTGGTAGCTGGCTTTGCAGAAAAATAATCTTTGCTTACAGGTTTGTACATGAACCATTTGCTCAAAAGAGCCACCACCAAAAAAATAATCCGACAGAAAATTTCATTCACCTTTCGTGCATCTGTTGTGGACTTGTGAGTTACTGTTTCATGAAACTTTGAAATAAAGCAGTCACATAACCCCCTACCGACTATAGTTTCCGTTCCAATCGGCAAAACTAAGCCGCCCGCGTTTGGACAGCAGCAGCTCGTTGATCACCAACGCCACCTGTCTCCGGCTCAGAGGAGCATTCCGGTCGTTGGGAAATTTGAAAGGGGCCATGGCGTCCAGCACGCGCGTAACAATGCCTTCATCAAATTGACGGAGCCAGCGCATAAGACCCGCCAGATTCATATAGCGGCCCGCCTGCTGCAGCGGTAGGGTTGGATAGATCGCAAGCGCATTGTTTCTCAGATCCGCTACTTCCATAAGGCTATCAGGATAGATAAATGTTTTATTGGCCCATCCTTCACTCTTTCCCTGTCCCCTGATAAAGCCGGCAGCGCCCACCCGCTGTATTGCCTCCCATGCTTTATCATCGGCTTTAACGTCTATAAAGGGCATGATAAAGCATTTGTTCTTAAGCAACTCATCCTGCAGCGTTACTATGTTTGCGGAACGCGGGTTAATTTTTTGTTTTATACAGGTTGCAGCCAGCATCCCCGCTGCCTGCCCTGTCAACAATACTACGGGCTGTAAACGCGTGGTACCATTGGCTATGTTGCTTACAGAAATTCCTTTTTCACACACGATCAATCCTTCCATTTTCTCCGGGACCAATGCACCCAGCGGAATATTGAAGGAAGGCACTTCCGGAAAAGGAATCGGTGGCACCTTACCCGGGTACTGTGCGTGGTGGTGATCAACAGGATAATCACCCACAGCAATGCCCGTTCGGTAAAGCGTATAATGATAGGGTTTCGCAATATGGTCTATGTTTAAACGCACCAGACCCCTTACCCTCCTGCCCTCACGGTGATAGGGCATGAAAGCCATACCCTGATCCATCTCATCATGAGCCAGACCAATATTTTTCTGTTTGAGTTCTGTCTGAAGAAAATAAATAAAACCCAAGGTCTGGTTCTTTGCCCTGTAGTATACTTTCTCCCGGTCAATCGGTTTCATTTCTACCATATCAAGGTAGGTGTCATTGCCATGTGCGGGCCAGTTCAACATAAATTTATCAGGTCTGCCTTTCGATACCCGCAGCCTTCCATAGTCCAGTACTTTTAAAGTATTCAGTGCATAGGGTTTGCCTTTGCAGGGCGCATCGCTGGTGCTGCACCAATAAAGGGAAGGGTTATAACCCGGGGGTTCCGCTATTGTTTTATCTGCGCCTTTACCAAAGTTGGCAAGCGTGGCCGCCCAGGTAAGGTCCTGGATGACACCGCTCTTACCCGGGGCCATCTTTTCACCGCTTTGGGTACTGTCTTCTGTACCCAGGTCATAAGCTGCACCGGCACTTGCATATACATCGCCCAGGTCAGTGCCGTCTACCGTGATAGATGCCTTCACCTCCAGACGTTCGCCTTTTAAATTAATGAAAGAGGCGCCTGTTACCCTGTCGCCATCTTTCAGCGTTTTGTCAAAATACCATCCATAATACACGGAAAGTTTTTTTTCAGCAACCGCCCATGATTTAAAAATACTGTCGCCTACATGCGGCTCAAAACAGGTTTCACTTACCCAGCCTGCAAATAAATTTTTGGTTCCATAATGTTTGTACAATGCCTGCCGGAATTCCTCCCAGATCCCACTTCTTAATGCATGGTTTCCGTCTGTACAGCTAACGCCTGCAGCCGTAAGCATACCGCCCAGCCATTGCGTTTGTTCCACGATAATGGTAGCCGCACCGCTGCGGGCACTTTGGATACCGGCCGCTGTTCCGCCTGTAGTACCGCCTACTACCAGTACCTCGGTACGCTTGGTGGTAAGCTGCGCCGGCAGCGAATGCATGAGTCCGAAACCAAAAAAGATGAACAGCATTTTCCGCATAACCGGGGTATTGATCAGCGCCTAAGTTAAAAGAAAAAGGAGACGACACGAAAGTGTTCATCTCCTTTGACAATAAAAATTATCGCCCATTAAAACGGAAGATCATCCAATGGTTCTGTCAGGTCCGCAGCGGCAGATGCGGGTGCCGGCGAAGACGCTGCATAGGATGGTGCTGATTGATACCCATTGTTACTGCTGCCATCGCTGCTGCCGCCCTCAGGCCTGCTTCCCAGTAACTGAACCGAAGCTACCCGAAGGGTAAGCGATGCGCCATTACGGCCATCCTGGGTAGTATAGGTTCTAACGTCGGGTTGGCCCTCCACGAAAACCTGCGTACCTTTTTTCAGGTAAGGCGCTACCGCCGTACGGTCCGTCCAGTAAGCGCAATCCACCCAGGTGGTTCTGTCTTTCTGGTTACCCTGGGCATCTTTGAAACGCTCAGTATGGGCCACAGTGAAATTGATGACGTTCTTGCCATTTACATTATTTACGAGGGCATCTTTACCCAGATTGCCGATCACCTGTAATTTTATCATAACGGTTTGTTTTTGTAAATATCAAAAAAATGAAATTACTACAATTGCGTATTTAACGCATAAAACCGTTTGTTTTCACTGTATAAAATGGGACTAAAATTACCGGGTTATTGTTTCATTTAGCCCGGCTGCTATTGATTTTTGGACCCAGGCTACAGTATTCATAGAAAAGCCCGTGGAATGAAACACAACTTTTCCCTGTTTGTCCAGCACTACATTGGTTGGATAGGAGTTGATGCCGTAGCGCGATGCGATGTACCTGCCATCATCAATAATATGGTAACGGAATGGATTGGTTTTCAGGAAATCATTGATATCATACTTCGCATCCAGGGCAACGGCAATAAACACAACATCGGGGTTGTCCCGGTATTTGTCCGCTAACTCATTTAAGTCGGGTATTTCCTGCCGGCAGGGAGGACAATTGATGAACCAGAAATTAAGCACCACTACCTTACCCGTAAGCTCTTTCAGGTTGAATTTGTTGCCATTGATATCTCGCTCGTTGAACGATGCAATCTTCTCACCGGTCTTGAAGAACCGGCTTTCCGGCGGGCGGGGCATTTGATCCATCCTGCGTTCGTAATCCAGGTCGGATAACCGTGAAAGAATGGCGGTTTTACCGCCTGGCTGCATACGCAGTGTATACCGGCCACTGGCTGTTAACCGGGTCCAGATGACTGTGGGATACACGGTGCCACTTGAATCACGCACCTCAATATCTTCAGGTTTAAGACGCGTTTGTGCACCCACAGTATAAAAAACAATCATGAGCAGTAACGACAGTATTATCCGCATACAGGCCTATTAAAACGCCAATATATAAATATTTACTTATAGATGTTAATTTTTCCGCTCTCGAAAGCATCACTGAAGGGCATTCCCTGCAGTTGTTCTACTTTTGCAGCTTATATTTTTTCTAATGAGCCGTAACGGAAAGGTCCTGGTAGCAATGAGCGGCGGTATAGACAGTACCGTAGTGGCACTTATGCTGCACCAGCAGGGCTATGAGGTGGTGGGTATTACCATGAAGACCTGGGATTATGCCAGCAGCGGAACCAGTAAAAAAGAAACCGGTTGCTGTAATATAGACTCATTCAATGATGCAAGACAGGCGGCTGTACACCATGGCTTTCCCCATTTTATATTGGATATACGGGAAGAGTTCGGTGATTTTGTGATCGATAATTTTGTAGATGAATACCTCGCAGGGCGTACACCCAATCCCTGTGTGATGTGTAATACCCATATCAAATGGCGGGCACTGCTTAAACGAGCCAATGCACTTGATTGCGAGTTTATTGCCACCGGGCATTATGGTTCTGTAAGGCAACACGATAATGGCCGGTATGTGATCAGCAAGGGGCTTGACGAGACAAAGGACCAGAGTTATGTGCTCTGGGGACTCGACCAGGAATTGTTAAGCAGGACCATGCTGCCCCTGGGTACTTACCGCAAATCTGCGATTCGTCAGATGGCTGTGGATCTTGGCTACCCTGAACTTGCCAAAAAAAGTGAGAGCTACGAAATTTGTTTTGTGCCTGATAATGACTACCGCGGTTTCCTGAAAAGAAGGGTGGATGGATTGGAAGAAAGGGTAGCTGATGGCTGGTTTGTTGACAAAGCGGGACAAAAACTGGGTAAGCACAAAGGGTATCCTTTTTACACGATAGGCCAGCGCAAAGGACTTGAGATTGCGATGGGCAGGCCGGTATATGTCACCGCAATTGACCCCGGTACCAATACGGTGGTATTAGGTGATGAAACTGATCTGGAGCAGAATGATATGCTGGTTAGCAGGATCAACTGGATGAAGTATGATGGCATTACAGATGGTATGGAGGCTGTTACCAAGATCCGATACAAAGACAAAGGTGCACTCAGCAATTTATACGCTACCGGTAATGGCATACGTGTGCATTTCTATGAGAATGTAAAAGGAATTGCACCTGGCCAAAGCGCTGTTTTCTATGAAGGCGATGATGTGATCGGCGGTGGCATCATCCAAAGAGGTGAATTGCTTACGAATTAACCCTGCGCTCTCCCTCGTTTCTCCGCGCCTTAGCGGTGACAAGAAACGTCCTTCCGCTAAGAACCTACTTTTTGGAATAACGCAGCAAACATTGTGTCAGCCTTACCTCTGTATCCTTCCAGTAAATTTTTCTGCACTAAGCTCATTCCATTGCTTCCTTCTATGAATGCTACCATTTCCTCATTCTCCTGTTTGAAAACGGAGCAGGTGATATACAACAGGTAGCCATTATCAGCCACCGAATTCACCACATTGGCCAGGATTTTTTTCTGCAGGGATGCATACTCTCCGATCTTTTCCTTCGTAAAAAAATACAATTGCTCAGGCGTTCTTGCCCATGTACCACTGCCACTGCAGGGGGCGTCGCATAGGATTAGATTGAATGCTGTTTGATGAATGTTGAATGAGGCCACATCATGTACAAATGCCTGGTATTTTCTTATACCGGCTCTTTCAAAACGCTTCTTCAGGTTTTCGATGATCAACCTGCGGATATCAGAAACAGTTAATTGAACACGGGCTAAAATATCATACGCAAGAATGGATTTACCACCGCTGGCGGCGCAGCAGTCCCATAATGAAACACTGCCTTCGATCTTTGGCAACTGCAAAAATTCAGCGATTCGTTGCGAATTACGATCCTGCACAACCACTTCTTTATCGATGTCCAATACTTTGTCGATACTGGTTGCATTTGGCAGGCCTATGCAGGACGATGAAATTGATGTATACGGAATGTTCTCAGCCTTTAATTTCTGCAACACCTGCTGCTCATTTCCGGGGCGTATGCGAAGAAAAAGATCAGGCTGTATAAGATGTGCGATGGCAAATTCACTGGCCGTAACCCCTTCACCAAGTGCCTCTATCCAGGGAAAGATATCGGTCATACAAAATTGTGGATACACAGTCTGCACAAAGGCAATTCGCACAGGCAGTTCGCTACTCCAGGTATTCAGCCATTTTTCATCATACAAAATTTTCCAGTCGGCGGCTTCTTCACTGCAAAGGAACAATGCCGTTCGCAGTCTTTCTTCGGACGGCAATTCTTTCAATGCATGCCCCAAACGGTAATAGGAATAACAAAGATGCGCTATCCATTTCCTGTCCTTAGAACCATGCTTTTTGTTGGCTGAAAAATACTGCTTCAGAAAATGCACAAGCGGAACTTTGCCATCGTATTGACTGATGAGAAGAATGGCTGTATTGAAATAGGATTGAAAACGCATGATAGTTCAGATTTCGGGTTTCTTATTTCGGGTGTCGAATTGGGTTGCCGGACCGTTCATTCGAAATCCGAAACACGAAATCCGAAATCCTTTTCTAAAAGAAAAAAGAGATAAGAACACGGCGCTTATCTCTTTCCATTTATAAAAATTTCTTCAGATCACAGTTCCAGCAACGTTTTAACCGGGTCCTTGCCAAACAATAACAATTCAGGATTTTCCAGTAACTCTTTTACTCTCACCAGGAAGCTGACACTCTCCCTTCCATCAATAATACGGTGATCGTAACTCAATGCGAGGTACATCATGGAACGGACCACAACCTGCCCGTTGATCACCATTGGCCTTTCCTGAATTTTATGCATGCCCAATATGGCACTTTGCGGGATATTGATGATAGGTGTGCTCATCAGGCTGCCGAATACTCCACCATTGGTGATCGTAAACGTACCACCCTGTAGCTCTTCCGCAGTGAGTTTACTATCCCTGGCTTTACCTGCCAGTTCTATTACTCTCTTCTCAATTTCTGCCATGCTTAAGCTTTCTACGTTGCGTATCACAGGTACCGTCAGGCCTCTTGGTGTACTCACGGCTATACTGATGTCGGCATAATCATGATACAATAACTGGTCGCCATCGATATAGGCATTTACAGAGGGCCATTCACCCAATGCGATGGAACATGCTTTTGCGAAGAAACTCATGAAGCCCAGGTTCACACCATGTATCTCTTTGAATTTGTCTTTGAACTGTTTGCGTATATCCATGATGCGGGTCATATCCACTTCATTGAAAGTGGTAAGCATCGCAGTGGTATTTTTAGATTCCACCAAGCGCCGGCTGATGGTTTTACGCAGGTTACTCATTTTCTCCTGGCGAACATTGCGGCTGAACAGTTCGCTTCCGGCCATGGGTTTTTTACCTGGATTGGCCAATGCCTCCAGCACATCCTGCTTCATGATCTTTCCCCCTGCGCCTGACGCTTTAATTGCCGAAGCATCTACTTTTTTATCTGCGATGATCGCTGATGCAACCGGTGTTGCTTTCAGGTCGTTTGAAACAGCGGTAACCGGCGCTTCATTAATTTGGGGTTTGGGGTTTGGGGTTTGGGGTTGTTCACTGGTGGCTGGTTTTTCTTCTTTTGCGGGTTCCGCTGCGGCAGCGGATGCGGGTTTCGCAGCTGCATCGTCAATTTGGGCCAGTACATCACCGATATGGAGGGTATCACCTTCATTTACTTTGGTACTGAGCACACCGGCTTTTTCGGCGTTTACTTCAAAAGTGGCTTTTTCACTCTCAAGTTCTGCTATCACTTCATCGCGTTCAACCCAATCGCCCTGCTTTTTTGTCCATTTCAGCAAGGTCACTTCATTGATGGATTCGCCAACTGTCGGAACTTTTATATCGATCATAAAAAATTTTTCTACTTGTTTGTAAGCCTGCGTATTGCGCCTCTCAATTTATTATTAGCTGTCAATTCCTGATTACTCATTAAATACTAAATGCTGTTTCAATAATCTCCGTCTGCTCCTGTGTATGTACTTTGTGATAACCGCTGGCGGTGGATGCACTGGCATTACGGCTGATGACACCAAAATTGATAGACTTAAGATTCATTTGTAAAAAACCGGCAGCTCCCATATTCAGGGGCTCTTCCTGAACCCAGAACCAGGTGGCTTTGTTGTATTTGTGATGCAATACATCCAACTGCTTATAGGGTAATGGATACAACTGTTCCAGGCGAACAATGGCAATATCTTTCCGGTTTTCTTTTTGTTGCTTGTCTGCCATTTCAAAATAGAGTTTACCGCTGCACAGCAAAACTTTTTTCACCGCACCGCTGTCTTCTACAAAGCTATCATCAATCAATTCCCTGAATCCACCCTTCGTAAACTCGCTGATAGGGCTGTAGGTAGCCGGGTTTCGCAGGTTGGCCTTGGGTGAGAAATTGATCAGGGGCTTACGGAAGCTCCAGGTAAGCTGCCGCCTGAACGCGTGGAACAGGTTTGCTGCTGTAGTAATGTTGGTAACCACCATATTCAACTCCGCGCACATCTGCAGAAAACGTTCCAGCCTGGCACTGCTGTGTTCAGGACCCTGTCCCTCATAGCCATGCGGCAATAACATCACCACACCATTCTGGCGTTGCCATTTTTGTTCACCGGCGGCGATGAACTGGTCTATCATTGTCTGCGCACCGTTGCAAAAATCGCCGAACTGCGCTTCCCAAATTACCAGTGCATTCGGGTTGGCCAATGCATAACCATACTCAAATCCCAGTACGCCATACTCACTCAGCAAAGAATTGTAAATACGGAATTTTTCCTGCTGCTCCTGGAAATGGTTCAGTCGGTTATATCCTTTATTGGTATTCTCATCGCGCAGTATGGCATGGCGGTGACTAAAAGTACCCCGCTGCACATCCTGCCCGCTCATGCGCACGATATTGCCTTCCACCAATATAGAACCGTAAGAAAGCAGTTCCGCCGTGGCCCAGTCTACCTTCCCTTCTGTTTCGAGCAATTTTATTTTATCCTGTAATAGTTTTTCTACTTTCTTCAGCGGTTGAAATTCTGCGGGCCATTGCATCAGGCTGGTAAATAGTCTTCTTACTTCTTCCTCCGGTAATGCGGTGGAAGGAGAAGAATCAAAATCTTCATCTGTAGCCCTGCGCAAACTTTTCCAAACCAGTTCCGGCTGCTGGTAGGTGTAGGGCAATGGGTTTTGTTTCACGTCATCGAGACGCTCCTGCAAATCGCCCCAGAATTTTTTCTCCATTTCCTTTGCCAGTTGCTGTGCATCGGCTTCGCCATTCTCTATCAGGTATTGTGTATAGATTTCACGTGGGTTCTGGTGCTTTTCGATCAATGCATATAACTGTGGCTGGGTATATTTTGGATCGTCGCCTTCATTGTGACCATGCCTGCGGTAGCAGACCATATCAATAAAAATATCGCTGTTAAATTCCTGGCGGTAACGCGTAGCCAGTTCCGCACATTTCACCACAGCCTCGGCATCATCTCCATTCACGTGCAATACCGGCGCCTGAATCATGGCGGCCACAGAGGTGCAGTAATCCGAACTGCGGGCATCATCAAAATCGGTCGTAAAACCGATCTGGTTATTGATCACAAAATGTATGGTTCCGCCGGTGTAATAACCACGCAGGTTACTCATCTGTATCACTTCATATACCACACCCTGGCCCGCTACGGATGCATCACCGTGAATCAGCACCGGCAATATCCGGTCAAAATCGCTTTTATACAGTACATCAGCTTTTGCCCTTGCAAAACCCACCACTACCGGATCCACTGCTTCCAGATGAGAAGGATTGGGCATGAGCTTGAGATGGATCTTTTTATTGTCCGATGTCTGTACTTCGCTACCATACCCCATATGGTACTTAACGTCACCGCTGCCCATGGTTTGGTCAACAACCGCGGTTCCTTCAAATTCACTGAAAATCTGTTCATAGGTTTTACCCATCACGTTGGCCAGTATGTTGAGCCTTCCGCGGTGTGCCATGCCTATCACTACTTCATGCACATCGTTGTTAGCGGCTACATTGATGATCGCATCCAGCGCAGCAATGGTTGTTTCACCACCCTCCAGTGAAAACCGTTTTTGCCCAATGTATTTCGTGTGAAGAAATTTCTCAAACATCACACCCTGGTTCAGTTTTTCAAGGATGCGTTTTTTCTGGGGCAGCGTCACAGGCTGGGCGAAATTCTTTTCCATCTCGGTAGTGAGCCAGTCTATTTTCTTCTGATCACTGATGTATTTGAACTCGATACCGGTATGGTGTGCATAGGTTTTTTGCAGGTGGGTAAGTATGTTGCGCAAACTGGTGGTGCCAAGACCCACCAGGTTACCCGCCTGGTATACATTATCCATGTCTGCTTCCGATAAACCGAAAAAAGAAAGCTCCAGGTTGGCTCCGCGATCCTTTCGGGTACGAATGGGATTGGTTTTTGCCAGCAGGTGGCCCTTATTGCGGTATCCCAGTATAAGCCGGTATACCCTTATCTCCTTCATCCAGTCCGTGCCGCCGGCGGGTGTGCCGGTAGATTGTCCGTTGGCCACATGGGTGCCGTTTGCGACGGCAAAATCAAATCCTTCAAAGAATTTCCTGAGGTCTGCATCAACACTGGCCGGGTTTTTAACAAAATCGTTGTATAAGCTTTCAATGTAAGCCGGATGCGAGTTGGTGATATACGAAAAGTCCTTCATTACGCGAGATTGTACAAACTTTGGGGAAATGGTTGGCAAATATCGGTCATTAAGCGCACAAAACCATCTCATTCCCCGCTACCGGTTACCGCCAACCCGCAACTTTTTTTGATTATTATTTCAGGATTTCAGGATTACGCCTTACCTTTGCCGTCCTGAAAAAAACAGAACATGGCAAACCATTCAGCTACAAAGAAAGACGTAAGACAGGCTACCAAGCGCCGCGACCGTAACCGTTACTATGGTAAAACTACCCGTAACGCTATCCGCGACCTGAAAGCCGGTGATAAAAAAGAGTACAGTGAGAAATTACCTGATGTGGTTTCTATGATTGACAAGCTGGCCAAACGTGGAATCATTCACAAGAACAAAGCAGCCAACCTGAAAAGCAAGCTGACCAGGAAAGCAAACGCAGCCGCCTAAACGCAACTGGTATAACATATTTAAAACCAACCTTTTACGGGTTGGTTTTTTTATGCCCCCTGGGAAGCGGGGGCTTTATTGATAGTAATGGTAAACCGGTTGACATCATTGGATATGGGCATATAGGTAACGGTTCCCTTATGCAGCGTGATAAACCGGTGCACAATGGCCAGCCCTAACCCGTATCCCTTGGTTTTCAACGCGTTACCGCCGCGGAAGAATGGCGACATGATGTTTTCTTTCTCATCGGCCGGGAGCTGGGTGCCCGTATTATCAAAATGGATGAGGATGGTCTCGCCGGCCGCTTCAAGCGTGATCTTCACTTTCTGGTCGATGGAATACATGAAGGCATTTTTAACCAGGTTCACAAACACCGACTTCAGCAGGCTCTCATTGGCCCTTACCAGCAGGTCCTCCGCATTTTCGGGCATGGCGCCAAAGACCATATCCACTGCAAGGGCAGGGAACATTTTTTTAGCGTGGCTGACGGCATCGTACAATACTTCGTCAATGCGTACCATGGGCCAGCCCTGGATGTAGCCCATCTCCTCCGATTGCGAGATTACCAGTAAGGAATTGGTAAGCTCGATCAGTTCCTGCTGCTCTTCTTTCAGCGAGATCAAAACCCGGTTGTATTCTTCTACGCTTAGTTTCTTGCCAAGTGCCGACTCGGTTTCAGAAAGCATGGTGGCGAGAGGTGTACGCAATTCATGTGAGGCATGGTAAACAAAGCTTTTTTGAAAATCAAATGCACCATTCAGCCGTTCCAGCATACCGTTGAAGTTGCGGGCAATATCGCTTATCTCATCCCTGGAATTTCCTACGGGCAGGCGTTGCGAGAGATTCGGGAAACTGGTATGCTTCATCTGCATACTGAGGCGCTTAAGTGGCATAAATGCTTCACGCACAAAAACAAACGACACAAATGCCGTTACCAGCAAGGCACCTACGAGTACAGCTATGAGGATGATCCTTAAATTGTATAACTTCTCAAACCCCGGGCTGTCATAGCCGGCGGAAACCAATACCTCACGCGTTCCTTTCAGCAGGCTGCCCACATACTGGTATCGCCGCTCATCATGCCACAGATATTCTTCGTGCTTTTTTATCTTTTCCAATATGGCTGGGTCCACACGGAATTGCAGCGTATCAGGCAGGCGGTGAAGCACACGGCCGTTCAGGTCCATAATCACCACCCTTTCATCATACACAGTGCTGTTGTGCCGAAGGTGGCTGTAAAGTGCAGAATCAGGATCACGCAGAAGGGCGCGGTTCTTAATGGTGTTGTGAAATTCAAGTCCCTCATTCTTTACACGCTCAAAAAATTCTGACTCGCGGTAGCTGTAGTAGAGAAAATAAATGGTACCCGAAGAAATGATCAGAATTACCGCTACAAAAAGCGTAAACAAAAGCGCAAATCGTAATTTCAGGTTCATCTGCCTATCCGGTTATTTAATATAATAGCCGAACCCCGGTTTGGTATGTATCAGTTTCTGGTCAAATGGTTTATCTATCTTATTGCGCAGGAAACTGATGTACACTTCTATTGTATTGGTGCCTGTGTCAAAACTCAGGTCCCATACTTTTTCAAGTATCTCCTGTTTAGAGATCACACGGTCCTTGTTCCGGGCCAGTAATACCAGTAATGTAAACTCTTTAGCGGTTAGATTGATGTTTACACCATTGCGAACGACTGTTTTGTTAAGAAAATCAATTGACATGTCATTGACCACAATCAGGTCCTTATCGCCTGGTAATTCTGAGCGTTTCAGGAATACTTTCACCCTTGCAAAGAGTTCTACAAAATGGAAAGGTTTAACGATGTAATCATCCGCCCCGATATTGAATGCCTCAACCTTATCATGTATCTCACCTGCCGCACTCAGCATGATGATCGGTATCTTTTTGTTTAGCTGCCGGAATTCGCGGCACAACACAAATCCATTTTTATAGGGAAGATTTATATCAAGCAAAACCAGGGAATAAATATGTGCATTGAACAGGGTTGATGCTTCCAGCCCATCTGTAGCAAGATCCGTAGGGTATCCATGGCGGACAAGCTCCTCCATGATCACCTGGCCCAGCTTTACTTCATCTTCCACTAATAGTATACGGCAGTTATTGACCATTGTTTATTTTGGTTTTCAGTCTTAAAGTAGTGAAAAATCAGGATACGCTCTCATAATCAAATAAATGCTATACCTAACCCGGAAAGGCAACTTCCCTACGAGACGATGGCTTAATCGATCCGCTTTATTTCACCGCTGCCCACCACGCGTTGCTTAACTGTAGCGGAGCCTTTATAAAAAACCGAGCCCGAGCCGGCAATATGTACATCCAACTGTGCGTCTGCAAACACCCTCACATCGCCGCTTCCGGCAATTTTTACTTTTACTTCCTCCGCTTTCAGATCATCGGCCGTGTACTCTCCCACCCCGCTGATGGTGATCGTTTCATTTTTGGTTTCTCCCCGCATAGTCATACTCCCACTGCCCGAGATATCTGCTTTGATTTCTGCAGCGTTTACCTCAAACTGCATATCTCCGCTCCCTGAAAGCTGCAGTGATAACCTTTCGGCCGATGTAAACTTGTTCTTGCCGGTAACATTCCCGCTGCCCATAAGGCTCACCTGCGCGAGCCTGCTGGTGGTGATGTAGATAGTGATTTTATTATCGGTTGAGAAGTTGACATTGTTCCGGGACTTAATCACCACGGTACCATTTTCCTCGGCAACCACTATATGCGGCAGCAGGTTTTCATCCGCTTCCACTTTTACTGAGGCTACGGGCCCCTCTGTAATTTCAACATCAAAGCTGCCTCTGATCTGGATTTTTTCAGCGCGGTTAACCTGTCGCTCCTGGGTGGCAACTTGACCGTTGCCCTTGATCCGCCTTCCCATGCGGCAGGCTGAAATAAGGCAAAGAAATACAGTTAAAAAAACGAGAATACGTTTCATAGCAGTGATTTGGGGTCGAAAGTTAATAAAAACAGCTTTCAAATGAAAGGTCAATGTTTTTTTCTTCACTCAACTGCTGCTTTTACAGCTCAAATTTTCTGTTACCTTCGCATGCATGACGGAAAAAATACTCATTCTCGATTTTGGAAGCCAGTTTACACAGTTGATTGCCCGGGCAGTGAGAGAGGCCAATGTTTTCTGCGAGATCATCCCTTTTCAGAAACCTTTTACCATCGATTCCACATTGAAAGGCATCATCCTCAGCGGTTCACCATTCAGTGTGAATGAAGCAAATGCACCATCCGTTGATATAGCATCCCTGATACAAAAAGTACCCGTACTGGGAATTTGTTATGGCGCGCAGCTCACCGCAAAAGCTTTCGGCGGGCGCGTTGATAAATCAAACAAACGTGAATACGGGCGTGCACGCCTGCAGTTACAAAAAGAAGATGTATTGCTCAGCGGTGTATCCGAAGACTCCCAGGTATGGATGAGCCATAGTGATTCCATCACTGCCTTACCCGATGGTTTCGAAGTGCTGGCTACAACAGAAAGCATACCGGTGGCGGGTTTCAGGATGACCGGATCCATCAACAAACCACTCTACGGTATCCAGTTCCACCCGGAAGTATATCATTCAACAGAAGGAAAAAAAATACTGCACAACTTCCTGGTAAATATTTGCCATTGCAGCCAGAACTGGACACCCGCATCTTTTGTGGCAGAAACAGTAGCTAAATTAAAAGAACAGATAGGCGACAGCCATGTCATCATGGCATTGAGTGGCGGTGTAGACAGCACTGTTGCCGCCACACTGATCAGCAAAGCAATCGGTGACCGGCTGCATGGCATTTTCGTTGACAATGGCGTTTTACGCAAAGATGAATTTGAACAGGTTCTGGAAACCTATGCTACCATCGGACTCAATGTTACAGGCATCAACGCCAAACAAATGTTCTATGACGCATTCAAAGGCAAAACGGATCCCGAAGCCAAAAGAAAAGTGATTGGCGGCCTTTTTATAGATGTGTTTCAGGAAGAAGCAAAAAAATTGTCCGATATAAAATTTCTCGGGCAGGGAACGATCTACCCCGATGTCATTGAAAGCGTGAGCGTACACGGGCCATCGCAAACCATCAAATCGCATCACAATGTGGGAGGCCTGCCTGAAAAAATGCATATGCAACTCGTGGAGCCTTTGCGTTTTCTTTTTAAAGATGAAGTCCGCAAAGTTGGGCTGGAACTCGGCATCCCCGCCGATATGATCAACCGCCACCCTTTTCCCGGTCCGGGCCTGGCCATCAGAATACTGGGTGAGGTTACCGAGGAAAAAGTGCAATTACTGCAGGCAGCCGATGATATCTACATTAAGGGATTGAAAGAACACAATCTCTATACGGCCGTATGGCAGGCGGGAACCATCCTGCTACCGGTTAAAAGCGTGGGCGTTATGGGCGACGAAAGAACCTATGAATTTACCGTGGCCCTCCGCGCAGTAACGTCGGTAGATGGGATGACAGCAGACTGGGCGCATCTTCCCTACGAATTTCTTGCGCATATATCGAACGAGATCATCAATAATGTAAGGGGTATTAACCGGGTAGTATACGATATCAGCAGTAAACCGCCCGCTACCATCGAATGGGAATAGGCAGGCATGTATTTTGTATCTTGAGTTAAAACTTTCCTATGTGGTTACTCCGATGCCTATGTTTGGTTCCGGGCTTTCTGGCCATCTCACCGCTCAGGGCGCAGACAGAAGCAACAAAAACGCTGAAGATCGCCGTCTTTGCACCCGTATACCTGGATTCTGCATTTAATGGCGATATGTACAAACTGGGAAGGAACAATATTCCAAAAATCATCCTGCCCGGCCTGGACTTTTACAATGGTGTGATGATGGCAATCGATTCACTGAATGCAGACAAGGCGCCCATCGAAGTGTTGGTATATGACAGCAAAACTGCGGCATCGTCTATTGAAAATCTTTCTACCAGCCCCGAATTCAATGAGGTGTCACTTATCATCGCGTCTTTCACTACGCGGGCCGAAATAAAACCTATGGCTGATTTTGCAGGGGAGAAAAAAATCCCGCTGATCTCCGCAACCTATCCCAATGATGGCGGCCTTACGAACAATCCTTATTTCGTAATGATCAATCCCAACCTGTCTACGCATATTGAAGCCTTATACCGGCACCTGCAACGCAATTACCCTTTGGAAAATATTCTTGTATTCCGCCGAAAAGGAAACCCGGGTAACCTGATACAATTCATGCTCACAGACATGAATAAAAAAACAGGAGGCATCCCCCTGAAGATAAAAACCATTGAACTTGCAGATAACTTTACTGTAAAACAGGTTACTGCGCACCTTGACAGTAACCGGCAGAATATTGTTGTATGCGGTGCACTGGACGAAGCTTTCGGGTTGAAGCTGACAAAGGCATTTTCGGCGTCTAAAAATTATCATTCCACCATCATTGGTATGCCTACCTGGGATGGTATCAGGGACATTGGCAAGGACCTTGACATCACTTACTCTACTCCCTACAACCTTACCCGCACAGATAAATTAAGCCAGCAACTCACCATTCGTTACCGAAACAAATATGCAGGCAGACCAAGTGATATGTTCTTTAAAGGCTTTGAAAGTATGTACCATTTTACGAGGCTGCTGATGAAACATGGCAGCGGGCTTATCGGGCATTTATCTGACAGGGACTATAAACTGTTTGCGGACTTTGATATTCTCCCGGCCAGGTCTAACAAAGAAAGCCTGCAGCCTGATTACCTCGAAAACAAAAAAATATATTTTATCAGGAGAGTGGAAGGCAGGATCAAGTCGGTTAGTTAACAGAAACTTCCGGATTTACCTGGCCTTATCTTAATCACCATTAAGCGGAGCAATGGCGTTGATAGAATTTAGTGAAAAGGGATTGTATTGTCCCCGTGGGGATTTCTATATCGATCCATGGCAGGGTGTTGACCGCGCAGTGATCACCCATGCGCATAGCGACCATGCGCGTATCGGTTCTAAATATTATCTCTGCCACCACCTTACCAAACCCCTTCTGCAATTACGACTTGGCAGCCATGTTTATGAAAGCATAGAATGGGGCAAACAGGTTGTCATGAACGGCGTAACGGTCTCACTGCATCCGGCAGGACATATTATCGGCTCTTCACAGGTACGCGTTGAATACAAAGGAGAAGTATGGGTGGTGAGCGGTGATTATAAAACCGAAAACGATGGACTTAGTGGCCAGTTTGAAGCAGTGCCCTGTCATACTTTTATCACCGAATCTACTTTTGGTTTACCTATTTATCACTGGAAAACACAACCGCAATTATTTGAGGATATACAAAGATGGATCCTGGAAAACCAGGCCAGAGGAAAAACCAGTGTACTAGTTGCCTATAGTTTAGGTAAGGCGCAGCGAATATTACAGGCAGTATCGGCTGTTACCGATAATATGTATGCACACGGAGCGGTATGGAACGTACACGAAACATTGGTTAAATCGGGCATTGGGCTTCCAGTTATCAAAAAAGTGACCCCCGATTTGTCGCGCGAAAATTTTAAAACCAGCGTAGTAATCGCCCCGCCATCTGCAGATGACTCACCATGGATGAAAAGGTTCCCAGCGTATTCACTGGGCGTATGCAGCGGCTGGATGCAGGTACGCGGCAATGCAAGAAGAAAAAATGTTGATGCTGGTTTTGCATTGAGTGACCACGCCGACTGGAACGGGTTACTTAGCGCTATTAAAGCCACAGGCGCCGGCAGGGTATTTGTGACGCATGGATTCCAGGCCACCCTGAGCCGCTACCTCAATGAAAATGGCATTGAAGCCAAAGAAGTAAAAACAGAATACGGAAACGATGAAGGCGATGATGCCCTTACCCTAAATGAAACTGCATGAAAAAGTTTGCAGCTTTGGTCAATATACTAGGCACATCCACTAAAACCAATGAAAAACTGGATGCACTTACGCAGTATTTTGCTACAGCAGAAGAGCAGGACAAAGTATGGGTGATCGCTGTATTCAGCGGCCGGAGACCCAGGCGGGCAGTGAATTCCACGCAACTGCAGTCCTGGTGCGCCGAACTGATTGACCTGCCGGGATGGCTGTTTGAAGAGTGCTACCATACCGTGGGTGATCTCGCAGAAACCATTGCTTTGCTGCTGCCTGATGCGGGAATGGCAACCGCAGGTAACTCATTATCCTATTATATCTCCCAGCTTATCCGGATCTCAAAAGCAAACGAATTGGAGAAGAAAGATTTCGTGGTGAATAGCTGGATGGAAATGTCGACCGAAGAACGTTTTGTTTTCAATAAGCTGATAACCGGCAGTTTCAGGATCGGTGTTTCACAGAAATTAATGGTGAATGCACTCGCTAAAACCGTTAACGCAGAACCGTCTGTCATTGCGCATCGCATCAGCGGTAACTGGGATCCGGCTACCTTAAGTTTTACAGAACTGCTCAACCAGGACGGCGACTATATCGACCATTCAAAACCTTACCCTTTCTACCTGGCCTATGCGCTGGAAGATGATCCGGCAACATTGGGCGCCACGGATGAATGGCAGGCAGAATGGAAATGGGACGGTATCCGCGGGCAAATCATCAAGCGAGATAACCAGTTATTTGTCTGGAGCCGCGGTGAAGAGCTGATGACAGATAAATTCCCCGAATATGACGTATTGCGGGAGCTCATACCGAACGGAACCGTACTTGATGGCGAGATCATTCCGAGCGAGGGGCCGCTGCCATTACCATTTGCGCTTTTACAAACCCGGATAGGTCGTAAGAACCTAAGCAAAAAACAATTGCACGAAGTGCCGATCTCCTTTTATGTGTACGATATGCTGGAACAGGATGGCATAGACATCCGCAGCAACCCATTAAACCAAAGAAGGGAAAGACTTGAAAAACTCTTTGAGGGGCTTGCGCTGGTTTTTGATCAAACCCAACGCAATCCCCTGCAGCTTTCACCATTGATACCCTTCAGGGATTGGGATGAACTTGCTGCCATTCGCGCGGACTCGCGCACACGAGGTGCAGAGGGGCTGATGATTAAAAGAAAAAGTTCCGCCTACCAGGTAGGGCGCAAAACAGGCGACTGGTGGAAATGGAAGATAGACCCGCTTAGCATTGACGCAGTAATGATCTACGCACAAAAAGGGCATGGGCGCCGTAGTAATTTGTATACTGATTATACTTTTGCAGTAAAAGATGGTGATAAACTGGTAACTTTTACCAAAGCCTATTCAGGACTCACCGATAAAGAGTTTGCGCAGGTGGATGATTTCGTGAAAAAAAATTCCATTGAAAAATTCGGACCTGTGCGAACCGTAAAACCTGAACTTGTGTTTGAGATCGCTTTTGAAGGTATAGCCGCCTCCAACAGGCATAAAAGCGGTGTTGCCCTTCGCTTTCCGCGCATCAGGCGCTGGCGAAGAGACAAAAAAGCGGATGAGATCAACACATTGGAGGACCTGAAAAATTTACTTACGGCCTACGGAAAATGAAACTGCAAACTACCACCGGATATAAAATCATAACAGCATGGTTGGGTGCTAAACATTACCAGGCCTTTCGTTTCCAGGAGCAGGCATGGCAGGAAATCATCAACAACAGGAGTGGCCTTGTAAACGCCCCCACAGGTTGCGGCAAAACGTATTCTGTTTTTCTTGGTTCAGTCATACAATTCATCAACGCCTGCCCGGATACCTACCTGCATAAAAAAAATAACGGCCTCCAGTTACTATGGGTTACACCGCTGCGAGCCCTTGCCAAAGACATCGGCAGGGCAATGGAGGAAGTAATTGCCGAGTTGGGCATGCAATGGAAAGTGGGCATCCGAAATGGTGATACAGAAACATCCGAACGGCAGAGACAAAAACGCAACATGCCGGAGGTATTGATCATCACTCCCGAAAGCCTGCATTTATTACTGGCACAAAAAGACTATCCTGCGGTCTTCCAGTCGGTACGCATTTTGGCGGTAGATGAATGGCATGAACTCATCGGTAGCAAACGCGGAGTACAGGTAGAGCTGGCCATCAGCCGCATCGTCAATTGTCAAGCCAAAAAAATAGCCAGCATCTGGGGCATCAGCGCAACTATCGGCAATTTGCCAGAAGCCAAACAAGTATTGCTGGCGCCACTCAAAAAAGAGGGTGTGATCATCAGGGCAAAGATTGATAAACCCATAGATGTGGAAGCGATCATACCCGATGAAATTGAAAAATATCCCTGGGCCGGGCACCTGGGTATCAAACTGGCGGAAAGGCTGGTGCCCATCATAGAACAAAGTAAAACAACACTGATCTTCATCAATACCCGCGGCATGAGTGAGCGCTGGTACCAGACCCTGCTGGATGTAGCACCGCAGTTTGCGGGCGCCATCGCACTGCACCACGGCAGCATTGAGCAGGAACTTCGCTTATGGGTGGAAGATGCATTGCATACTGAAAAATTAAAAGCGGTTGTTTGTACCTCAAGCCTTGACCTGGGTGTCGACTTCAGACCGGTAGATACCGTGATCCAGGTAGGATCACCAAAAGGTGTGGCAAGGTTTTTACAACGCGCAGGGCGTAGCGGGCAC
Source organism: Chitinophagaceae bacterium (assembly GCA_031424835.1). Lineage (GTDB taxonomy): Bacteria > Bacteroidota > Bacteroidia > Chitinophagales > Chitinophagaceae > Sediminibacterium. The sequence continues at coordinate 1,465 of JANPIE010000049.1, read as the reverse complement.
AGGCCCGGTGAAACAAGTAAAATTTTTTTCCTGCCCACGCATTCGCTGGAACTACTGGAAGTTGCAGCGTTAAAACAGGCTATCAAAGAACAGGCCATCGAAAGCCGGCCGCCCATGGTATTGTGTTTTGATGTGTTGCTCCAGTTTATGTGTACCCTTGCCATCAGTGAGGGTTTTACTTCAGAATTACTTTTTGAAGAGATCAAAAGTACGCATTGCTTTGCCGAGATTACCCAGGAGGAATGGCAGGAGACGCTCTTACACCTTACTGAAGGCGGCAAAGCATTGCAGCAGTATGATGAATATAAAAAAGTAGAACTTGACAACGGCCTCTACCGCATCAAAAGCCGCCGGATGGCCATGAGGCACCGTATGCATATCGGTACCATTGTTAGCGATGCTATGTTGAAGGTAAAGCTGATGAGTGGCGGATACATTGGTGTAATTGAAGAATGGTTCATCAGCCGGTTGGAACCGGGTGATGTGTTTACGCTTGCCGGACGCAACCTGGAACTTGTGATGATCAAAGATATGTCGGTGATGGTGCGGAAATCAAATTCCAAAAAATCGATTGTGCCATCCTGGATGGGCGGACGCATGAGTCTTACAGCTAACCTGGGGCGCATACTCAGGCTCACTTTTAATAAGGCCCTGGTAGATGAAACAGAAATAGAATTGAAAAGCCTGCATACACTTTTTGCATTGCAACAGGAACTCTCGCATATTCCCAGGGCGAATGAATTACTGGTTGAACAGATTGAAGATAAGAATGGCTATCATCTGGTAGTGTACCCTTTTGAAGGCAGACAGGTACATGAAGCGATGAGCGCTATACTGGCCTACCGTATAGGGCAACTGACACCTATCACGTTTTCCATCTCGATGAATGATTATGGGTTTGAGCTGCTGAGTGACCAGCCGATACCGGTAGATGACAGCAATGTAAGGGAATTGTTTACATCAGAGAACCTTTTGCTGGACATACAGCGAAGCATGAACAGTACAGAGATGGCCCGGCGCAAATTCCGTGATATCGCGGTAATTGGCGGACTGATCTTCCAGGGAATGCCCGGAGAAAAAAAGAAGGCGCGCCACCTGCAGGCATCTGCGTCATTGCTTTTCAAGGTATTTGAGGAATACGATCCCAAAAACCTGCTGCTGCGACAGGCATACCATGAGGTACTCACCCACCAGATGGATGAGGAAAGGTTGCGCAATGCATTACAGCGAATAGCGCAGAGCGAGATCATCCTGACTTTCCCTGTACGGCTTACCCCACTCTCATTCCCTATCATCGTAGATGGCCTGAGTCGCATCAATCTGTCGTCTGAAAAAATGGAAGACCGCGTTAAAAAAATGCAACTGCAACTGGAACGTTCCTGAAAAACGGCGGCCATGGATTATATTTGTCTTTTTCTATGCAGGCGCCCCTTAAACACACCATTCACGACCAAACTTTCTGGCT
>JANPIE010000048.1:0-13778 GCA_031424835.1 Chitinophagaceae bacterium | reverse complement strand
TGATGCCGACACCGCTATATTTCTCGACATGACCGTTATCGCAAGGGATGGCCGCAAATATGCTGTGAACCCGGGGTTTTCAGTGAAGGGAAAGCAGGTTGGCTTTATTACGGATACCGTGCAGTCGCAGAGCCTGGTGCTGAAACTGAACCGCATTGTAGACGGCGAAGCCGGTACATTCGAGATAGGGGTAAAAGAAAGTGGGGCCATCACTGATCTGATCACTCTTAAGGTATACGAATTTCCCATGATCAATATTCTGTGGCTGGGTGTGGTATTAATGGTAGTGGGTTTTGTAATGTCTATTATTCAACGGCTCAGGGTACCCGGCAAATTTGTTAACAATTCCTAAGGTTACTTTTTAGGCTCAGACAGCATTAATAAGCACAGAACTGTCTATTTTTAAAGAGGTGAAACTTTCAAAGCTCTATATCGTCCTTGTTTTCCTGGCTGCCTCGCTGCTAACTATTAACAGCGCAAAGGCACAGCAACATGGTGTGTATGATACGCTGAAAGTGTTTGCCTATATCACGCCGGAAGGAGATACCATTCCTTCCAGTTATCTGCCGCCTGTATTGGTGAATGGCAGGCTGAAAGGGAAATGGAAGAATTACTGGGCCGACTGGACAAGGCTCCGGAACGCTGTATACGTTACCTATCCCTATGCAAAAGCGGCCAGCAGGCTTATGATAGAGATCAATGCGCGGTTGGTTAATGTAACCGATAAAAAACAGCGTAAGGCCATCATCAAATCGCGTGAGAAGGAAATGAAGAAGGAGTTTACCGATAAACTCACCAATTTATCCGTGTACCAGGGACGCGTGCTGATGAAACTCATTTACCGCGAAACCGGCAGCAATTGTTACGAGATCATTGACGAATACAAAGGTTTTATTACCGCCGCTTTCTGGCAAACCGTAGCCGTTCTCTTCGGCAGTAACCTGAAACAGAATTACGATGCGCAGGGAAAGGACATCGATATGGAACGTATTGTAAAAGACGTTGAAAAAATGTACGGTTACCGCAGTTAGCGGTATTTTTCCAACAGCATCATAAATTCTTCCCTAGGGATCATACCCGCGCCCAGGCTTTCGAGGTGAGCGGTATGCACCTGGCAATCCACCAGTTGTACGTTTTCTGTCTGCAGTTGCTGAACGTACCGGATAAAAGCGAATTTACTGGCATTGCTTTCCCTGCTGAACATACTTTCCCCGAAAAAAAGTTTACCCATCCTGATGCCATACAGCCCACCCACCAACTGATCACCCAGCCATGCTTCTGCACTATGTGCGTGTCCCATCTGGTGAAGGTGGTTAAATGAGTGCTCCAGTTCATCCGTTATCCAGGTGCCATCCTGTCCTTTGCGTTGCAGTTGCTTGCATGAGCGGATAACTTTTGCGAAAGCAGTATTGATACTGAACCGGAAAGTATTTTTTTTAATGAGCGACAGCATGCTTTTGCTGACCCTTAACGCTGAAGGAAATAAAACAAAGCGCGGGTCGGGACTCCACCAAAGTGGTGTTTCTCCATCGTACCATGGAAAAATGCCCTGCCCGTATGCGCTTAGGAGTCGTTCCACACTTACATCACCACCTATGGCCAGCAAACCGTCGTCCATCGCCTCAGCAACCGGGGGAAACCAGATATGGTTGTCTAGGGCGTAGAGAGGCATGGGGGTTGGGATTTTGGATTTTGGATTGGGGATTTTGGATTGGGGATTTTGAATGGCGGAATGGGGGCGTGTTACTCAATAGCTTTCCAATCCCCAAATCTGCCCTCTCCAATCTAAAAATCCCCTCACCCTGTTATTTCTTCAATAGTGGCACCAATGCCGCGATCGGTTATGGCATCGCACATGGGTTTTAGCGTTTCGTATTCACCTTTTTTTACAGCGTATTTTCCCTGGGTGTGTATGAGCATGGCGCATTGTTCGGCCTGTTCCGTATTGTGGTGGCAGATCTGGATCAGTGTTTCGATAACCCATTCAAAGGTATTGACCTCATCGTTCCACACGATAAGGCTGTACGATGATGCGAACTCCGTATCAACGGCTACATCGCTTTCCTCTTTCTCCCATGGGCGGGGTGATACGCTGAACATCATACAGCAAAGTTAGGTTTTGGGGGAATTCAGTAAAAGATAAAATTCCTGTATCTCAAGTTGCCTTAGTGCTTCTTCGTACACTCCGTGGCTTTGTGGTTTTTTTGAACCACCAAGACAGTAAGCGATCACTAAGGGGTTTCTACGAAAACCTCTGTGGCACTCTGTGTATTCTGTGGCTCTGTGGTGAAGGAACGGAAATCTCGACATTCGGCTGGCCGGATAAAAAAATAACGTCCGAAAAACCGGAGGTTATTTTGTGGAAGCACACGGGTTCTCCGACAAGAGGTCAGAGTACTCTAACCCAGGTGAGTTTATTACTGGTTCTATTTTTTTTCTGCTTTTCCAGTGCACAAAACGACCAGCGCTGTAACCTTTCGTGTTTTTGGACTTTGAGAAAAGTATATATGTCTTAAACATAAAAAAAATAACCCCCGATTCTTCAGGGGTTATTCTGTGGGAGCACACGGGTTCGAACCGCGGACCCCTCCGACTTACTGTCGGAGTGCTCAAAACCAGCTGAGCTAATAAGGGTTTCGATTTTTTTCCTGCTTTTCCATTTTTTAATAGTCCGTTCTCTCTGGGAGGCCAATTCTTTTGTAGGGAAATCTTCAGCATAAACCAGTTGCCAGTTTCCTGAATTACCGGTAAATCCATTATGGTTGGAATTGTGTTTTCTTATTCTATCCTGCAGGTTGTCCCCGGTAAAACCCGTATAATAACGGTTCCTGGACTTTGAGAAAAGTATATATGTCTTAAACATAAAAAAAATAACCCCCGATTCTTCAGGGGTTATTCTGTGGGAGCACACGGGTTCGAACCGCGGACCCTCTGCTTGTAAGGCAGATGCTCTAAACCAGCTGAGCTATGCTCCCTTTGTTATTGGGAGTGCAAAAATAGGCTCTGGAGAATAACAGCCAAAAAAATCTTTAGAATTATTCAGCAGCAGGTTCCCATAGTTCTATTTTGTTTCCTTCGGGGTCCATTATCCAGCCAAATTTTCCATACCCTTCATCCTGGGTTTTTTCTGCAACCCAAACCCCTTCTTTTCTCAGTTCCGCCAATAGGCCATGAAGATCCTTCACTCGGAAATTGATCATGAACGGGCTGGCAGATGGTGAGAAATAATCAGATTCCTGTTTGAAAAAAGAAAAAACCGTGTGTACGGGCACATCGGGCTGATCGGGATTGGGTGATATATAATCCACATATAGCCCTTTGGCAAAAGGCACACCCAGGTGTTTTTCATACCACGCCGCAAGGGCAGGGGCGTCTTTTGCTTTGAGAAAAACGCCGCCAATACCGGTTACTCTTTCCATTTTTTTTCAACAATATCTGCCAAAAATCAACCAAATGCAACAATAATCATTGCCCATGCCACCCCGTTTTCCAAAATAGGGTGTTTTCACCCTTGTGGGCGCATTTTCAGTCGGATAATTTTGCCGGGTGATTTCAAAAAAAGACCTGCCTGAGCTAATCGGAAATGGCATCCTCGCCACCATATTGGTAGTGCTGGTACTGGATTTCAGAAATGTTCCCAAAGAGGACCAAGCGGCCTACCTGGCTGTAATGTTGTCGGTTTTTGCGCCTTTGCTTTTCTTTTTCCTGAAAAGAATAAAAGCCGCCGATAAAAAAGGTAAGGGCTACGATCGCCCATGAGTTGGGCGCTACGGAATACCTAATTCAACTGCACTGCGGGCAACCTGTATTCGCGGCTGTCATACACAAACAATTCTTCAATCGAATAGGTCCAGTATTTGTATAAAGGCGATTTCGCGATGTACGCGTCCGCTTCGGCCTTGCTTTCCGTATTGAGCGTTATCCAGCATGTCTGGCTCTCCATGCTTACGGCATAACTATCTATCAAACCCTTGTTAATCAGAAAATTGATATAGGTACGATGCGGGGGCACCAGCGACATAAAATGCTCATCCATCGTAAACTTAATGATCGCCTGGAACTTGTTCATGTTCATCCAATTTATACCTTATATCATACAATATCCGTGCGAGATTTGCGTAAATGGCAATCTGGCACCGTGTCCGTTTTCAGCAACTCCCATTTGCCTGAATATTAGCATTTCAGCTATTAAACCTTAGAAGCAGAAATCCATCTTACGGAATCTGATTTCCGATGAATAGTTTGGGCTGGGAAATACCGGTAAGGAATATAAAATGTGGACCCTCGGAGTGGACCGGAAACTTTCTCACCACACTCATTCAATAAGCTTTGCAATCCTGCCATTGCCCCCGGCAAGGAACACAGCCGTGCCATTCTTTGCTTTCTGACATACATGGAAACTTTCCCTGGAAATAAGTGTCCAGTTATTACCGCCATCCTCTGACAGGTCAATACCTGATGTGCCGCAGGTGAGCAGTTTGTTTTTGGTAAGAAATATCACGCATGAACGATATCCATGCGGGGATGTTACCGGCTGGCGTAAACGCAGCGTCGGTTTCAGGGTAACCAGCACGCAATTTTGTGAACGGATGGTATCCTTGGTAAAATCGCCGCCTACTACAACAGAATAACGATTATCGTAAACAGCGATCGAATTGGCACCGGTTGATTCCTTTCCCTGCATGATGGGCAGGTCCGTCCATTGTTTCTTCCAGAATATCCGGGAACTTTTTCCGCCGGATACAATGATCGGGTGCTTACCCACCCATTGTACATTCGTTCCGCTCGAAGCAAAAAACGCTTCACCTTCGCGTGCAGGGATCTCAGGGAAATTCTTTCCGTGTTCCATTTTTTTCCAGCTATCACCATTGTCCTCACTGGAAGCCAGGTACACTTTATCTCCGATCGGGTCACCAATCACGATACCCTTCTGCGCCGAGCCAAAATCCATCGCATCCAGGAACATTCCCCTGGTGGTATCCTCGTATACTTTACGCCAGGTTTTGCCTCCGTCTTTTGTTTGTAAAATAATCCCCGGCTCCGCCACGCCCATAATCACCGCAGTGTTTTCATCAAAAGCTTCTATATCCCTGAAATCCCTTTTCTCATAACCGGGTACCACGGTCCAGCTCCAGCTCGTTCCACCGTCTACCGATCGCGCAACCGAACCATTGCTTCCACTCGCCCAAACAATTTGGTCATTCACCACGCTCAACCCCCGTATGCTAACCCGTTTGCCGGATTCCAGTAGTTTGATACCGGGCTGCGAGAGTAGTATCGTTGATAAAAGAATTGATATGGCGGTTAATGCAATTTTCATTTGGATGTATTGAATAACTAAGATAGTGGGATTATTTATATCGGACAGCGACTACCGCAGTTGTAGCGGAGCTTTTCCCTAAACATAGCAACAAATAAATTTCAACTGTACGCCTTTTCAATATAGCAGGAACGGTGCCATTTGTTCTGCCCAATCGCCTGCCCCGGTTATCCGCCTGGCTGTGGCTATGAATTTGGGCCGAGGCAGGTCAAATATTTTTTCTGATTCAGCTATCCCCAATAATTTATCCAGGTGTTGTTTGCCGGTTGGATTAACGAGGGTAGGGTATGGGCTCCATTCAAACCATTGAGGATACATGTCTTTCAGAAATTTCACCAGCAACAAACCAAAGAATACCGGCTGAAAAAAATCCGGCTCCACTACCTCAAAATAAACGCCCCCGCATTGCTGTCCTGCATACTTTCCCTCGCGTGGTTTGAAATGGGTAGCTGTAGCCGTTACTTCATCCAGGGCCATATTGTTGACAACAGTTTCAATGGCCTTTCCATCTATCCATGGTGCGCCCACCGCACGAAATGAATGTTCCGTTCCGCGCCCCTCGCTGATATTGGTAGCCTCAAGCAGGCAGAGACCAGGATAGAGCAACATACTGTGTACATGACAAATGGCGGGTGAGGGGGCGACAAATGTCGTGTCCCATCCCGACAGGAACATATCCCTTTTCCAGCCTTCACAGGTAATGACCTGCAGGTTACACTTGATACTTCTTGTTTCATTAAAGTACCGCGCCAATTCGCCCAGGGTACAGCTATGCCTCACAGGAATGGACCACCTGCCGATAAATGAAGATTGGCTTTCTTCAAGTAAAGGCCCTTCAGCAAGATCCATCTTTCCCGAAAGGGGATTGGGCCTGTCGAGGACCACCAATGTTTTACCATTGGCAGCGCAGGATTCCATCACGTGGGTCATGGTCCAGAGATAGGTATAAAACCGCGCACCTATATCGGGAATATCAAACAAAACAAAGTCAACATCGCTGAGATCCTCAGTGGCCGGGCTGAGTTTATGGCCATACAAACTGGTAACCGGCAAACCGGAAAGGGGGTCCATACCATCATTCATTGGCTGTCCATCCACACCTTTTACATCCAGTCCATGTTCCGGAGAAAATAACCTTACCAGGTTGAATGCATGCTGCTGCAATGCGAGACGCACAGGAATATTATAGCTGGTGAAGGCCGCATGATTGGTTACCAGGGCAAGCCTGGCTTTTTTCCAGGCGGGAGCGTCAGCCAGTAAACGATCTATGCCGGATTGAATCATGGTGCAAAGTTAGCAGATGCGGCTTTGATCTATTGGTCACTCTCAAAGCCTACAGACTCTTTCAGTTTTTCAACAACATTAAAAATGATGGGGCACCTGTCGTAATGCATAAAAATGGTAAAGAGTCTTTTGGTAAAATCAGGAAGATGCAATGCAGGGAACTCCCGGCAACCGGCAAAACGGTTTTCGTAAACAGTGCATTTGTTATCATTGAGGAAATGACAGGGCATGCGGTTAATGATCATCAACTGGCTGCCTTTTTCAAGGTATCTCTCATCAAATTCGGATCGTTCCTGGCCCAGGTGTGCCGACAGAACATCGGCTTCCTCATCAGATACCACGATCATCAGGCTTTTGCAGCAATTGCCGCAGGCCGTACAATCTATTTGGGCACTCACCTGTTCATTCAGTGCCTGCACCAGGCTGTCAACCCGGGCGCCTCCGCATTGTTTCAGGTATTCCCTGAACCGGTCATTTTCGGCGGTCCTCAGGGCTGAATAAGCGGCGATCCGGGGCAGGTCTGTTTCTATATTTTTTCCGGGAGCGTTGATGCCGCAAAGGTAGGTTTTGGGGCCATACAGCAGGTTTTTCACAGGGTTATCCACATTTAAGGGCGATTTGTAGAAAAGTAAACTTTGGCTTGGATTTGAGGTGGTTAGATTTGCCCCGGTTAAGCAGTAAAGCGAGATTATGGCAGAAGCGAAGAATTTATTTGAGTATACCGAAGAATCGATCAGGTCGCTCGACTGGAAGGAGCATATCCGCCTCAGGCCCGGTATGTATATCGGAAAATTAGGGGATGGCTCGGCGCCTGATGACGGTATCTATGTTTTGATAAAGGAAGTGATCGATAACTGCATCGATGAATATACCATGGGGTATGGTAAGCAGGTGGAGCTCACCATTGAAGGCAAAACGGTAACCGTGCGCGATTATGGGCGGGGTATTCCACTGGGCAAAGTAGTGGATGTGGTTAGTAAGATCAATACAGGTGCCAAATACGACAGCAAGGCATTTCAGAAAAGTGTGGGACTGAACGGGGTCGGTACCAAAGCCGTGAATGCGCTTAGTCAGTATTTTAAAGTTACGGCTATCCGCGACGGAAAAGAAAAGACCGCCGAATTTGAAAAAGGCGAACTCATCAAAGAACACAAAGAGGCAAAGACCACTGAGCCCAATGGTACCCTGGTCGAATTCATCCCCGATGAAACCGTGTTCCGCCATTTCCACTACATACACGATTACCTGGACAACCAGTTATGGAACTATTGTTACCTGAATGCAGGGCTTGCCATGTATTTCAACGGTAAAAAATATGTAAGCAAGAATGGGTTGCTGGATCTTTTGCAACGCAAAACAAACCCGGATGAACTACGCTATCCCATCATACACCTGAAAGGTGATGATATTGAGGTGGCGCTTTCGCATAACAATGATTACGGGGAGGATATTTTTTCCTTTGTCAATGGCCAGTACACTACGCAGGGTGGTACGCACCAGCAGGCTTTCCGCGAAGCGTACATCAAAGTGATCCGTGATTTTTTCAAGAAAGATTACGATGCCTCGGATATACGCACCAGTATTGTTGCCGCTATCTCGGTGCGGGTACAGGAACCGGTGTTCGAGAGCCAGACAAAAACAAAACTGGGTTCACAGAACGTGTATGAAGGCGGACCAAGCATGAAGAATTTTGTGCAGGATTTTCTTTCCAGGGAGCTTGATAACTTCCTGCACCGGAATCCCGCTGTGGCCGACGCGCTGAAAAAACGCATTGAACAGAATGAACGCGAGCGCAAAGAACTGGCGGGTATTAAAAAACTGGCCAATGAACGCGCCAAGAAAGCCAACCTGCACAATAAAAAACTCCGTGATTGCCGTATTCACCTGAATGATGAACCTCCCGCAAAGAATAAAGGCGAATTCATTGCATTGCAGAACAATTCTACCATATTTATTACAGAAGGCGACAGCGCCAGTGGCAGTATAACCAAATCAAGGAATGTAGATTCACAGGCCGTGTTCAGCCTGCGCGGTAAGCCATTGAATAGTTTTGGCCTGACCAAGAAAGTAGTTTACGAAAACGAAGAATTTAACCTGCTTCAGCATGCATTGAATATTGAAGATGGGCTGGAAGGATTGCGTTACAACAATATTGTAATCGCTACCGATGCTGATGTGGATGGTATGCATATACGTTTGCTGATGATGACTTTTTTTCTCCAGTTCTTCCCCGACCTGGTAAAACGTGGCCACGTTTACATACTCGAAACACCGCTTTTCCGCGTACGCAACAAACAGGAAACGATTTATTGTTACGACGAAACCGAAAAGCAGGCTGCTATAAAAAAGTTAGGAGCCAAACCAGAGATTACCCGGTTTAAAGGATTGGGTGAAATATCGCCGGATGAATTTGGCCGCTTCATAGGCGAAGACATCCACCTGCAACCCGTAATACTCGAACAGGGTGATCATATCCAGAACCTGCTTGAATATTATATGGGAAAGAATACCATGGAAAGACAGGAGTTTATCATCAATAACCTCAAAGTGGAACTGGACCTGGTACAGAACTAAAATTCAATCAGTCATCACGTATGCCAATTCTTAATTACTAATTATCAATTATTCACTCCTCATGTTGCACATAGTTTTTGAACAATCAAATGTAGAGGCTTTGCAAAAAGCCATAGAACTGGATGAAAACCTCCAGGGGGAAATTGTAGAGATCAAAGATGATTTTGCGGTGGGTCCGGTAGAAAATATTTATGAAACCGATGGATACCAGCAGCGAAGAGACTGGTGGAAGATGTTGCTGGAGTATTCGCCCTACACTGAATCGCTAAGCGTTGTTGATGATAAACTCACCATGCATAACCTGCTGAAGCGGCTTGATGAGACGCCCGAAGAACAGGTCTGGATCTGGATGGGCCAGAATGTGCATGATGTATGCGGTTACTATTGGCTCATGAGCCAGTTAAAAGATTACCAGGGAAGGGTGCATGTACTTTACCTGAATAACCTACCATTTATTAATGAGAAAGGCAATATTTTTTATCCAACCAGCCTTTTCGAGATACAGCCAAAAGAGTTCCTGAAAGCGAAAAAACTGGCCAGGCCAATAACACCCAGTGAGTTTGAAGTGGACCCTGATGAATGGAAAAAACTTATGCAGGAGAATGCCATGGTCCGTTTTTTAGAGGGCGGTAAAAAAGTAACCGGTAAGGAAGTAAATTTTTATGACCGCGATATACTGGTACATGTAACGGCCGAGCCGCAAAAGTTGGGAAAGTTGCTGGGTACCACGCTCAATAAAATGAAAGTGCGAACAGGTGATGTGTTTCTAGCATGGCGCATCAGGGAACTGGTAGCGGAAGGCAAACTGGAAACCTCCGGCGATTGGACCAGGGGATGGAAAGAAGTAACGGTAAAACTGGCCGGTGTTGGCAATATGGCACCCGTGGAGGAAACCACCAATTGATGTTGCAGATACAGTCCATACACCATATAGCCATACTTACCGGCAATGAACTGTACGAGAGCTGCAAACGGTTTTACACGGAGGTATTGGGATTTACCATTATCGGAGAAACATTCCGCGAAGTGCGAAATTCCTATAAACTGGATCTGGCGCTTAACGGCACTTACCAGGTGGAGCTTTTTTCTTTCCCGGATTATGCCGAACGGTCTTCATGGCCCGAAGCAAAGGGGTTGCGGCACCTGGCATTTGCAGTGGATAGTGTGGAAGAAGGCTACCAATGGCTAACAAACCATGGTGTGCGGGTGGAAATGATCAGGGTAGATGAGGGGACCGGGAAAAAATTTTTATTTTTTTATGATCCCAATGGGCAGCCACTGGAATTGTATCAAACCTGAATTGTATGATAGAGATTATACCGATAGATAAGATCGCAGAGGATGAGCGCGGTGCCACGCATTATTTTGATACAGACAGAAGCGGCCAGTTCATTATCGGATACCGCAAAGCAGGCAGTGTAAGCGCCCGGCATTACCATAAGGGCATTGCAAAATACAAAGATCCCGAACAGGTGATCATTATGAGCGGGGAGGCTACCGTAAACTGGTTTGATATCAACGGCGATGCAAAGGGCAGTGATAAACTGATAGCGCCCGCCATGCTGGTGGTACACCGGAATACCTGGCATGAAGTGATCGCCGATACGGATATCGTGATGTTTGAGCTGAATGCATTGGCCGATGGCAAAGCAGATGCTTTTCAACTGGAAGAGAAAAAATAGACACCCGCCGGGGGCGGTTAGAAAAAGGTATTTGTGAGAGGCGGATAAACGCATTAAAAATAAAGTTTGCAGGAATAACCATGGCTAAAGAGAAACAGGAGAACAGGGTTTTTGAAAATGAGACCGGTGTACAGGGACAGTATAAGAACTGGTTCCTGGATTATGCATCCTATGTGATACTGGAGAGAGCGGTGCCGGCCATTGAGGATGGCTTAAAACCCGTTCAACGTCGCATTTTACATGCCATGAAGGAGATGGATGATGGCCGTTTTAACAAAGTTGCGAACATCATAGGCCAGAGTATGCAGTATCACCCGCACGGGGATGCAAGTATCGGCGATGCGCTGGTGAATATGGGACAGAAAAACCTGTTGATTGAAACGCAGGGTAACTGGGGTGATGTGCGCACCGGGGATGAAGCAGCCGCATCAAGATACATTGAGGCGCGTTTATCCAAATTTGCGCTGGAAGTAGCGTTTAATAACAAGACCACCGAATGGCAGCTAAGCTATGACGGACGAAAGAATGAGCCTGTTACCCTTCCGATGAAGTTCCCTTTGCTGCTGGCCCAGGGAGCAGATGGCATCGCGGTGGGCTTGTCTACCAAAATATTGCCACATAATTTTTGTGAGCTGATTGAAGCTGCAATTAAATCGCTAAGGGGTAAAAAGTTTGAACTGTACCCCGACTTTCTAACAGGTGGCATGATCGACGTGGCCAACTACAACGAGGGAAAACGCGGGGGAAAGGTAAGGGTACGTGCGCGCGTTGAAGAGCTTGACAAAAAAACATTGGTGATACGCGATGTGCCTTATGGTGTAACCACCACCCAGCTCATGGAAAGCATCACCAAAGCAAATGACCAGGGAAAGATCAAGATCAAGAAAGTGATCGATGTTACTGCTGCCGAAGTGGAAATTCAGATTGACCTTGCCCCCGGGATTTCGCCGGATATTACCATTGATGCATTGTATGCTTTTACTGATTGTGAGATCAGTATTTCTCCCAATGCCTGTGTGATCGTTTCACAGAAACCGCAGTTCCTGGGTGTGCGTGAGCTGCTGACGGTTTCTGTGGAGAACACTAAAGATTTGCTCAAAAAAGAACTGGAGATCAAACTGGCAGAGCTGGAAGATAAATGGCACTATACTTCCCTTGAAAAGATATTCTTTGAAGAAAAAATATACAAAGAACTTGAACAGAAACACGCAACCTGGGATAAAGTAATTGAAGCGATTGATAAGGCGTTTACACCCTTCAAAAAAAGGCTGAAGCGCGCCATTGAACGCGAAGACATACTCAAGCTTACCGAAAAACCGGTTAGAAGGATCTACCGCCTGGATATCAACGAACTTATTGAACAGATCAAAGGCATTGAAGCCGATATCAAACAGGTGAAATTTGATTTGGATAACCTTACCGATTTTGCTGTCAGTTATTTTGAAAACCTTTTAAAGAAATACGGCAAGGGCCGCGAGCGAAAAACAGAGATCAGGGAATTTGATACCATCCAGGTAAAGCATGTGGCCATTGCGAATACCAAATTATACCTGAACCGTGCTGAAGGATTTATTGGTACGGGCCTGAAAAAAGATGAGTTCCTCTGCGAGTGTTCCGATTACGATGATATCATCGCCTTCACCAGGGGGGGCACTATGAAAGTGGTTAAGGTTTCAGAGAAGGTGTTCATTGGTAAAGACATTCTTCATGCGGCTGTTTTCCAGAAAAATGATGAGCGCACCACCTACAATATGATCTACCTGGATGGTAAAACCGGCACGAGTTTCGGCAAACGTTTTAATGTTACAGGTGTTACACGTGATAAAGAATATGACCTTACCAAGGGTACTGATAAATCGCGGGTGCATTATCTCAGTGCCAATCCCAACGGCGAAGCAGAGACGGTAAAGATTGTATTGAGTCCTAACTGCACGGCGCGGATAAAGGAGTTTGATTTTTATTTTGAGGAACTGGAGATCAAGGGCAGGAGCAGCATGGGTAACCAGGTAACCAAGTATCCTATCAAAACCGTTAAGTTCAAAGAGGCAGGGAAAAGTACACTTGCCGGCAGGAAATTATGGTTTGATGATAAATTCGGGCGACTCAATACCGACGAAAAAGGGCAGTACCTGGGAAGCTTTGAAGATGAAAAACTGATCGTTTTTTATAACGATGGCTCTTATGAACTCACAGATACAGAGAGTACCCAGCGCTTTGAACCCGAGAAAATCATTCTGATTGAAAAATTTGACCCGGAGAAGATAGTAAGCGCTGTGTACCTCGATAATGACAAAATGCAATACAATATCAAACGTTTCCGCATAGAGACTACCACCCTGAAAACACAATTCTCATTTATCAAGGAAGGAGAGGGTAACCGTCTTGAAGCAGTCACAACCGATGCAGAACCCATTCTTGTTGTACAAACCGGCAGGGGCCAGCAGATACGAAAAGCCAAATTCAAAGTGGCGAAAATGGTGGAAGTGATGGGGTGGAAAGCCGTAGGTGCCAAACTCACCGATTTCAGCAAAACCATTGAAATGGAATGGGAACAGAAACCCAAGGATGACAATACACAGCCGGAGTTATTCGGGTAAAATAAATACAGGTATAGAGTTGAAAAAAATAATGAATATCGAATAAAGGATTAGGTAGAATAGTCTCAATTACATCTGCAATACCCGCTACCGATTTGTTGTATACCCGCTCAGAACCATTATTAGGTGCCCCAAATGTCTTAATGCTTCCGTGTAGCTCTGTGTATTCTGTGGCTCTGTGGTGCAGCCGTAGCACCAATAGTAAAACGAAGGCTGCACCAAAGAGCCACGGAGCGCATGGAGTTTCACAGAGTGATCTACATGCTAATCTTGGTGCGGCTTTGCGTGCATTCTACCTAATCCTGCCTTCAACATTCGATA
>JANPIE010000047.1:0-19465 GCA_031424835.1 Chitinophagaceae bacterium | reverse complement strand
TTACCTTTTCCTGTTGTTCATACTTGTCCAGTGCCGCAGGCCAGTGTTTTTTAGCATAGTTGAGCTTCTGCGTCACCTGCTTGCTTACCGGCTTATCCTGAAGAGCAGCATTAATCTTATCAATGGTAGCCGTTACTTTTTCTGCATCGATTTTCTCAAAGGTTGTCGGGTCGTTATCATCCATCTCCGCTGCGGCTACGCTCTGGGCATATTGCCATAAGCTGTTCAACTGTTGCTTGATTTTTTCACGGTTGGTGGCAATAGACCGGCCCCAGATAAAAGTATACCGGTTGGCATTGGCTTCGATCTTGGTACCGTCGGTGTAGAGTTCCTTAATATTTAGCAGCCCTTCTTCACATAGTAACGTTACAACCTGTGTAAAGATTGGCTGGAGCGTTTTCTGTAGCCGTTCCCCCCTGAACCGATTGATGGTATTGTGATCTGGCTTTGACATGCCCGCAAGCCACATAAAATAAATATTGCTACTTACAGCCTCTTCGATCCTGCGGCTGCTGTAGATATTATTGATATAAGCATATACCATCACTTTGAGCAGCATCCGCGGATGATAGCTCGTGGTGCCGCCAGGCTTATAACCGGCGATTAATTTGCTGATGTCCACCTTATCCAACACTGAACTGACTACCCGTACCGGATGATCGGAGCTTACCAGTTCATCCAGACTGGGCGGCAGTAACATCAACTGCCCCTGGTGTACCTGCTTAAATACCACCTTGAGTTTTTGTCGTTTTGCCATACCCTAAAGACACAAAAAACAACTCATTTATTGTGGCTTATCACTACTATATTTATTCACCGGAAATGTGCAAAACCGGTCCCCTAAAACAAAAAAAAGAAGCTGCCCTTTTGAGACAGCCTCTTTTCATTACCACACCTTTCCTTCGCACTAATTCTTACTTAATTATTGGCCTGCATGCGCACGTATCCATTCAATTCATCCCTGCTCGAAGTATTGGTGAACAGGTCGATAACCATTGAAAAATTCTGCGGATCAGTTATCCGTGAATAAGCGAGCTTAGCCAGTTCAACACGGTTAGATTCTGAAGTTGACAGGAAGCTGCCGGAATTAACCAGCGACATCAATTGTCTTGCCTGGGCGCTGGTAAAATAATAATTGGGATCAGTGAAGGCAGCTTTTACATCCCTGTATTTATCCATTGGCAAGATATGATTACCTGCATTTCTGAGTATCTGGGTAAAAGCTACATCCGTTACAGGCGTTCTAGTTGCCACATATACATTACCGCCGGTTCCACCGTTACTGATGATGTAGGCATTCAGTTCAGCCCTGTTGGTTTGTACGTCGAACAGTGTAAGCAGGCTGTTAAAATTGGCAGGATCAGAAACGGATGCATACGCCTGCTTAGCCAGGTATAAACGATCGGGTTCTGAACTGATGGCACCCAGCATTTGCCTGATCTGCTCTGTTGTAAAAGCATAGGTTGTATTGGCAAACGCATCACGGATGATGGTATATTTACCCGACTGGTAATTGTTGTAATTGATATCCTGCAGCAGGCGGTTATACGCACTGGCGCTTAACAATGCCCGGGTGTGGGTATTTGTAACCGGTGTATTTACACCCGTACGAGACTGAACATATACATTTAAATCGTTGATATTGGCATCATTGTCAAAGAGTGTATTAAGGTCATGATAACTGGAGGGATCAGACACTCTTGCATAGGCAGTTTTAGCGAGCTCCAGCCTGGTAGCTTCTGAATTTACAAGCGTAAGTAAACGGGTGATCTGGTCTGTAGTGAAATAATCGGTGGTGTTCAAGGCAGTCCTGATGGCAATGATACGGCCATTCTGCGTGCGGTTATTGCGGACACTCTGCAATAATGTTTGAAATGCGGCAGTTGGCATGGCCGTTCTGTAAGCGCCATTGGCGTTGACAGCCGGATTTTCCCTTTCAGTAAAAGTGATCTGGCGGCCATTGATTGTAATGAACATATTGTACTCGGGCCTTAACTGGAAAGTGTTGGTATAAACCAAAGTACCGTTGTTGTAAGTAGAATTGGTACTATACACTTCAATTTTGTGCGAGCCCGGCAGGAGATTGTTTACAGTAATTACTTTTTGTCCGCGCGCCATGGCCCTCCCATTGGGATTGGCGGTGCCGTAAACGTCTGTGCTGGCAACAGCGTCGCCTGACCTGTAGCGGTATCCATCGATCATTATCCTGTAATTACCGGCCTGGTTACCCCGGAATACAAGGTTTACTGTTTGCGCGAAAGTGGAAACACCTAAAAACAGTCCCACCATCACTACTAATATCTTTTTCATAATTTAAAAAATTTGATGTTTATCCCAAAGCTGGTACAATTACCAAGCCAGCAAGGCATACAAAAATTTACGTTTGAAAATGGGCTGCTTTTGTAGACAAAAGACCCCGTTCCACACAGGTGTAATTGTTAAATCAGTAATTTGTTCCCCATGCGGAAAATATTGCCGGTCATTGTGATATCCCAGTTCCTCTGCACTTCCGTATGGTTCGCAGGCAATGCCATTATGCCCGATATCCTACGCAACTTCCAGGTTTCTCCTTCTTATATGGGCTCTCTTACCAGCGCAGTGCAGTTTGGTTTTATCTCGGGTACACTCTTATTTTCCGTTTTTACGATCGCCGACAGGTTCCGGCCAACTCATGTTTTTTTTGCATGCGCCGTCATCGCGGCATTTTGTAATCTCGCGATGGTATTCAATGGTACAGACGTTAAAGCATGGCTGCTGTTCCGTTTCCTTACTGGTTTTTTTCTTGCCGGTATCTATCCTGTCGGCATGAAAATAGCTTCCGATCATTACGGGCAGGGGTTGGGAAAATCATTGGGCTTCCTGGTAGGTGCGCTGGTACTGGGCACAGCATTCCCTCATTTGTTGAAAACGGGAGCAATAATATTGCCCTGGAAATACGTGATCCTGTTTACCTCTGCACTATCTGTTACGGGAGGGCTGGCTATGTGGCTGCTTGTAGCTGATGGACCCTATCGCAGAAAATCACAACGCCTGGATCTGCGTGCCTACAAAACACTATTTCAGGAACCGCGCCTGCGGGCTGCCGTATGGGGCTATTTTGGTCATATGTGGGAACTCTACGCATTCTGGACCTTTGTACCGCTGATGCTGCAGGCTTACCAGTTGCGTTATGCATCTGTGCAAATGGATATACCCATGATGTCGTTCCTGGTAATAGGCGTGGGTAGCATCGCGTGTATCGCTGCCGGCTACCTTGCGCAAAATTTTGGTGCAGGAAAGATTGCATCTGTTGCCCTTTTTATTTCCGGCACCTGCTGCCTCCTGTCGCCGTTCTTTCTTATGGTGCCCAATGTAAATTTATTCCTGGTATTTCTTTTTGTATGGGGGTTTGCCGTGATAGCCGACTCACCGTTATTGTCGGCTATGGTAGCCGCCAATGCACCCGTTACTTTACGTGGGTCAACGCTTACATTGGTTACCTGTATCGGTTTTTCCATTACCATAGTAAGCATACAACTGATCAATGCCCTGCTTACTGAGAACAATGCTGTATATATCTACATGCTTCTGGCGATAGGTCCTGTTACAGGTTTTGTGGCCCTGATACAAACAAAGAAAAGGGCCGTTAACTAACAACGGCCCTTTGTTTACATTAGCTGATCGCTCTTTGAACGTTATTGTGCCTTGGCAGTGATCTGTCCACGGATTTCACCAGATGCATTGGCTGTGGTGCTCAGGATATAATACGCCCTGCCTGCTAACAATTCTGCTTCCTGCGCAGAATTAAGTGTGGTACTTCCTGAAAAACTTCCCGAAGTACTTAACCCACTACCCAATGACCATACTGCAATGGAAGTACCTACCTGTCCTGCCAAACCGGTATACAAACCGCCTGACACCGGCGCACCGGTTAGGTTTGTCCAGGTGGTTGTATAACTCATCACTTTCGTGCTTGCATTATAGGTACCTGTCATGGTGCCTGAGCCGTTGCTGTTATTAGCCGGCACTGCCTGGCCTGAACTGGCATTGCCACTGATTGAATAACTTAAAGCAACACTAAGACCCGCTTCGTCTTTAGAGCAGTTGGAGAACATGAAAACAGTTGCCAGGAGCAACGATGCAAACAACACATTTCTTTTAAACTGACTGAATACCTGTTTCATAGATAAAGGATTTTTTCGTTTAGGATATGAATGATAAAACTGTCTTTTAACAGCATCGTAAACGACAAAAATTTTATGCCAGCAATGGGTAAACAGCGAATAAGAAAGTGAGCGATTTATTTATTAGGAGTTCGTTAACAAATATGAGTGGGCGTTTATAGCGCTACGAATCTCCTAAAATGAACGAAACGAAGGCATAACCGTCTATACTTCTCTGAAAAATCTATTTGCTACAGTAGGACAATACATTTCTCTGCAGCACCATTTAACCTCTTTAACCCTTCTCACCTTCCAACCAATGAACCCTACCAAACTCACTCAATAACCTTCTCATAATGCACCAACTTCCCATCAATCGTAAATCCTTCAATCACCACATGAAATCTCCTGGCCACATCTGAATTGTTGAATCGGATTTTATACATTGGTTTATTTTCTTCGGGCAACAGGTTCGGCTCCCAAAAAATAGTGTTGCGTTTGGCTGCTATATTTTCTTTGGGAACAAGGAAATCATTGGTGAAATCCTTCAGCGGAAAATAGCCCTTGTAAGTAAATGACCCCGAAGCAAGCAAATCTGTGCTGCCCCCATCGCTGGCTTTCTTTGTGTATACCGCCAATACCGGTGCAATACCAATGCCGGGAAAACTTCCCGTGCCAGGTGGATAATATTTTACCAGCGCCACATCCTTCGCCAGTATCGCAGAAAGAAAAGTGATTGAGGTTTCCATTTCATTGAGGAACAGGCGGAATGGTGGCATCATGGTGAGTGATAACATCCGGTTGGTTTGAATTACGTATTGCCCACCGCTTGAATAGATCATCAGACCAGACATCCTGCCCTGCAAATAGTCAAGTATGTTACCTCCGGGAGGCGGGGGATCATTAATGAGATCAAGCACTTTTGCGCTGACCATACTGGTAAACAATCCACGTGTATACCGGTCATTCACCTGTTTGGTTGGCGATACCTGCCGCGAACGCACCACCACCTCCTTTAACCCTGTAGAAGAAATAGAGTCCGCGGTAAGCGTGGTGATCATTTCCGTCATCTGCTGCGAAGTAGCATGATTTATGAATGCAGTGCGATCCACTATAAACGGTTGCACTGGCGGAAACGCGGTCTCTTCTGTACTGTCGATTACCATCTCAAGGTCTGTCCACCTGTTGCCGTTAAGCGAGTAAATAAATTTTTGATTTCCCTCAAATACAAGTTTTGGCAGTGCGAATTTACCTTCGCTATCGAGTGCAGCGCCAACATAAGAAGTGATGGAATCTTTGTTTGTAAACCTTACGCTAAGATCACCTTTGGTAACTGGTTTTTTGTTATCCTTGTTACGCACCTGCCCGCGTATGGTAATATATTGCGAGTCGGCTACCACGCTGTTACCGCCCGTGAATTGCGACTGGTCCAACCACCTTGTTACACCCATCGCCATTTGGAGATCAGCGGGCTGATCAGGGTGGGTATTGTCTATGAATGCGTGATCGCGGCTATCCTGGTTAAGCAGCAACCCGCTGATGATATTGTTGCGGGGAGCATAAAATGTTTTGTCTGCATCTGTTACGGAAACAGAAAAACTTCCCAGGATGTTCTCCGGCACAATCAATGAGAATACATTCCTGCCGCGGGGAGTGGTATTAACCGTGTCAGCAACCAATTGCACCGGCAAAAAAGAACTGTCTGATGCGATCCAGGTAACCGCCTGGCCCATATTTTCTTTCGCGGTGTTCCTCACTATGAGTTGCAATATACCCGCGGGTAATTCATCCACGGGTATCCTCGCTGAAACCTGGTCAGTACTTGCTGTAAACTTTTTTTCAAATACAAGGTTATCATCCATAAACCCGCTGATGGTCATAATGCCACCCGTGCGCTGTGATTCGGGAATAGCCACTTTGAAAATTCTGGACCTGGCAGCGTCGCTCACAGATACAATTACCTTGTCAGAAACAGCCATTGGCAGGCGGAACGATTGCGAAACACCGCCTGGAAAAGTAATTTTTGCTGCATAGGTTTCGTTTAATGCAGGCGTGAATGCAAAATGGCCCCGCCCTTTATCGTCCGTTTTAAAGGATAGTATTTTTTCTCCGGCCCTATTCTGCAATTCTGCCTCAGCTGCCAAGGGCTTTCCCAATTTATCGTGCACGGTAGTAAATACAGAATTCTCCAACCCACCCACTAACCACCCGGATGACGGAATAAAATTAACTGTGTAGGATCCTTCACTCGCAGACGAACCCGGCATACCTGGATTAAACACAAACACCGGGGTAACCACTGATGATACCCATTCACCGGAAGGACTGGTTTTGGTGAATGCCCTCACCTGGTAAACACCTTGTGTAAGTTTCAGGGGAAGATCAAAACTGCCAAACCCAATGCCGCCAAATATGGGTACACGGCCGGATAGTACGGGGTCGCCGGCCTGGTTAACCAGCTCTAAATACAGGTTGGTGCCCAGGCTGCCTGGCACCAGCCCTGAAAAAAGATACCCCTTAAACCACACTGTCTCTCCTGCCGCGTAACCCGCCCTGTCTGTTTGTAAATAGATCCTGTCGCGGACCTGCCCAAACGAAACACAGGATAACAACAATAAAAAACAAAGCATTGGGGGCATTTGTCTTTTTGCAATCATGTACAGGATTTTATCAGGAAAAGATAAAGATAAAATATAATATAATAAAATACGGGTCGTGATAAAAAAAACCGGTGCTGTAAGAATTGTATGGGATAAGTAAAGGAACTTTAGACCTCATTCACAACCTATGAAGAAATTGCTGTTGTTACTACCCATCTTTTTTTTTAGCTGCAGGACAGCACAAAAAACACCGGGCCACGAAAAACTCGACCTGCTTGCCCGGCAATATGTAAAGCTGGGCCTTACAATTGGTCAGTACGACGCAAATTTTGTGGATGCGTATTACGGTCCGGATTCTTTGAAGCCTAAAACACCCAGGCAGGCGGTGTTTCCAAAAGACAGTTTGCTGGCTTCAGTGGACCGTTTGATAGCAGAACTGAAGCAAACCATGGACGGCTCCAATGATACCCTGCGCAGGCGAGCCAACTGGATGATGTACCAGCTAACCGCTTTTGGAAGGCGCATTAAAATGGTTGCCGGCGAGTCTGCTTCGTTTGATGAAGAGTCGAAAGAACTGTTTGGGGTAGCTGCTCCTTCCTACCCTGAAGATCATTACCGTGCACTTGTAGCTAAATTAGACAGCGCCTTACCCGGCACGGGGAACGTGGCAGCACGTTTCCAGGCATTGGCTGACCGGTTTGTCATCCCGAAAGACAAAGTGGATACCGTTTTTACCACAGCACTGGCTGAATGCCGCAAGCGCACACTGGCGCACTATGCCGTACCGGCCAATGAAAATTTTACGCTCGAATATGTAACCAATAAATCCTGGAGCGGTTATAACTGGTACAAGGGTAACTACCAGAGTGTGATACAGATCAATACCGACCTGCCCATACTTATTGACAGGGCCATTGATGTGGGTAGTCATGAAAGCTATCCGGGCCACCATGTATACAATATGCTGCTCGAAAAAAACCTGTACGCAGGTAAAGGATGGGTGGAAATATCCCTTTATCCACTATTCAGCCCGCAGTCGCTTATCGCAGAGGGCAGCGCCAATTATGGAATCGAACTGGCCTTTCCCGGCCATGAAAAGAACCGGTTTGCCAAAGAGGTATTGCTGCCGCTGGCAGGACTGGATACTGCGGGACTGGACCTATATTTTGCGGCCCTCGAGATCAAAGCTGAACTCAACTATGCACGCAATGAAGTGGGACGGGGATTGATCAACCATACCATGACAGATGCCGATGCGGTGCGATGGCTCACAGAGTATGGTTTCAATAGCAGAGAATCTGCGCTTAAATCCATAAGTTTTATCCGCACCTACCGTAGCTATGTGATCAACTATAACTATGGAAAGGACCTGGTAAAAAAATACATTGAGGCAAAAGGCGGCAACCACTGGCAAACGTTTGAATGGCTGCTGAGCAATGCGGTTACGCCGGGGGAATTGAATATTGAATAATGAACTTAGGATTAGGTAGAATGCACGCAAAGCCGCACCCGGATTAGCATGCAGATCTCTCTATGTAACTCCGTGCGCTCCGTGGCTCTGTGGTGCAGCCTTCGCACCTATTTTATTGCGATGGCTGCACCACTGAGCCACAGAATACACAGAGCTACACGGAGACAATAAGACATTTGGGGTATACAAAAAATCGGTAGCGGGTATTGCAGATGTAATTGAGACTATTCTACCTAATCCTTTAATGAACTTTGAATAGAGGAATGATGAATTCGTTTTCAGCAGCGTTCCCGCCTGGGATTCGATATTGTTAAATAATTGATAACCAGTCATTTAACAAGGCGGCCGCCATTGCTTAACATTTTCATAAAACTGATATTGACTGATAGTAATATCAGTATCATTACGCAAATTTGTACCTATAGAATAAATTTACACAATGATGCATCGTGGGATTGTTTTAGCCATAGTGGCCATGCCACTCTTCTTCTTGCATGCCAACGCACAGTCAGACGCCCCTAAGGGTTGGCATTTGCTGGATCCCTCACAGGATGCCTATTATGGCATCAGCCTGAACAAAGCCTATGGTTTTCTGAAAGAAAAAAAGAAAGTTTCCCGCCCCGTAATTGTTGCGGTGCTGGATTCAGGTGTTGATACCGCGCATGAGGACCTGAAAAATGTATTGTGGAACAATCCCAAAGAAATTCCCGCAAATGGTATTGACGATGATGGCAACGGTTATGTTGATGATATTTATGGATGGAATTTCCTGGGTGGAAGAGATGGACGTAACATTACCAAAGCATCAGATGAGCGTTCAAGGGTTTACCACCGGCTGAAACTGAAGTTCGGAAACAGGCCGGTAGATACCGCCTCACTCCCATTTACTGAGCGCGATGAGTACCAGCTCTGGAAAAAAGTTTCCGAACAGATGAGCGTGAATGCCGATGAACAAATGGAATTACTGCTGGTGGAAGTAACTACCAAAGCGCTGAAAAGGTATGACAAAGTATTGCGCCAGGAAATGGGTACCGATGAGTACACCTGCGAGAACCTGGAAAAATTTATCCCCACTACTAAAATAGGAAAGGAAGCGAAATTCGGTTATCTGTCCTGCATGAAAATGATACGGGTTGATGCCGATGAGAAAAATACCAATACCATCTCCAGCCTGGAAGAAGAAGTAGATAAAATGAAGATGACCTTCGAATCAAAATCAACGCCACCTGTTGATTACAGGAACGAGATCATCAAAGACAATTATTATAATTTATCTGACAGGTTCTACGGCAACAATGATGTGATGGGCCCTGCCAACAGTGCCAAACATGGAACCCATGTGGTGGGCCTTATCGGCGCGGAACGTGGCAACGGAATAGGCGTAGACGGTGTTGCAGACAATGTAAAGATCATGATGCTGCGCGTGGTACCCGATGGTGATGAATACGATAAAGATATTGCGCTGGCCATTCGCTATGCTGTTGACAATGGCGCGAAAGTGATCAATATGAGTTTTGGCAAATCATTTTCTCCTGAAAAGAAATGGGTTGACAGTGCGGTAAAATATGCGGAGCTGCATGACGTATTGATTGTACACGCATCAGGCAACGAGGGAAATGACCTGGATGAAAAAGAAAATTTTCCCAACCCCTGGCTTAGCCAATGGAACACGAAGGCGGCCAATTTTATTACCGTGGGAGCAAGCAGTGACCCTAAGATTTCAGGAAGTATGACAGCCGAATTCAGCAATTACGGCAGGGAGCGAGTTGACGTATTTGCACCTGGCGTTCGCATGTATTCAACTTTTCCCGGAGGAAACAATTATGGCAACCTGAAAGGCACAAGCATGGCCTCACCGGTTGTGTCAGGTGTGGCCGCTTTGATTCGTTCCTATTATCCAGAGCTCACGGCCGTTCAGGTAAAGAAAGTGATAGAAGAATCGGTGGTAAAACCGGGCACGGATGTTCCCAATATGAAACCCGGTTCAAAAGAGGAAAGTTTTCCCTTTGAATTTTTAAGCCGCACCGGCGGCATCATCAATGCATACCATGCGGTAGCATCGGCAGATACCACAAGGACCATCATTGCGGTAAAGGACCCCGTAAAGAATATTGCGTTAAAGCCTACCGTGAAAAACAAATAGTACCCATGCCCCAACCAAAACCAACTGATTTTCCCGCATACTTCGGGAGATATATTTCCCGTGTAGCTGTTGACAGTTTAGCAGCAGCCCTTCCGGCCTATTCACATGCACTGGAAAATTTCTATTCAAGGCTCCCTGAAGAAAAAGCAGACTACCGTTATGCCCCCGGCAAATGGACATTGAAAGAACTGCTGCAGCATGTGGTTGACACGGAACGCATCATGAGCTATCGCCTGTTGCGCATAGCCCGCAAAGACAAAACGCCCCTGGCCTCCTTTGATGAAAATACTTTTGCGGAACATTCCCGCGCCAATGAACGAAGTTTTCATGATATCAAAGAAGAGTTCCTTGCCGTAAGAAAATCAACCGACATGTTGATCCGGTCACTTTCAGAAGAACAATTATCAGAATCAGGAACAGCGGGGAACAACCCGGTAACTGCCAATGCGGTGGGCTATATTATTTTCGGCCATATGCTGCATCATAAGGAAGTGGTAGAACAGAAATACCTGTAAGAAAATATGTACCGTCATACCCCCCCCTCAATAAATCAGGAAACTGCATTCAATTTCCCAATTTCCCAATCCAAAATCCCAAAACTCCAACCTTCAGTACCGCAAAAAATCACACCACGCTTCATCACACAATAATTTCTGCAGTGTGGCATCCCTCATCACTTCCCTATAATCCATCGCTTTTCCCTGCACCCAAATTGTGCGGAATACCAGTCTTATTCCATGACTGTAATCAACCCACCAATTGATATGACCGGTGTAAAGCGGTTGTATAGGCTTGCCATCCAGTTTATGCCATCCATATATGGCTTCCCGGTCGGGTTTTGGATCACGTAACAGTTTTCCGGAAAGCACTACATCTTTTTTAATGCCTGCGATCAATCCTTTTTGACCCCTGCGCTGGCCTTCTACGATAAGATGATGCTGCCACATGGTTACCGAACTATCCCGAAAAGCATACATGGGAACAGGCGCCAGTTTTACAACGGACTGTGCATAAATATCATTCACCATTTTACGCGTTGGGAGAAAACAACCAAAACTATCGGCGATCACCTGGGCGGCCATAGGCGTAAGGGGTATACGCGCCCAATCATCATCAGTACCCACTGAGAGGTAATCCGGGGATACAAAATAATACGCGTTAATGGTTTTACCCGAACTGCTGTCTGTCAGCGAAACATTGATCCTTACAAAATTTCTGAGAAAAGACGGCATGTTGCCAGACAGGATTTGCAGCCTGGCCAGTGAATCTCTTTCACGCCATTGGGAAGCAGCAACCGTTTGGTAAAAAGCCGTAGCGCCCTGCCTGACAACGCCCGGAGATGCAACGGGCCAATTCATTTTTCGGGCGTTGCTGCATGCACACAATATCGCAATCAGAAATATAGCGCCCTGCTTCATACATCAATGGCATTGTTAAACTAATGGCAGACGATTATAACTCCTTAATGGTCATATTTCTGAACCACGCTTCTCCCCCATGGTCCTGTATGGCGATATGGCCCTTCCTGGATAATCCATATCCTTTGTACTCTTTCCATTTACCCGTTGCTTTGTGTGCCTTCCATGATTCACTCCCTAGTTCATACTCAACTACTTTTTTACCATTCAGCCAATGTTCAACATGGCCCCTGTTAACAATGATAACGGTATGGTTCCATTCGCCGGCGGGTTTGGTTGCGTCCACTAAGGGCGGGTCCATGGCATAGTTGGCGCCTGTTTTCTGCCAGGCTTCAATTTTTGTCGGATATCCTTTATCATCCAGCAATTGGTATTCAGGACCACTATGGTAAGAGGAGGGAAATTCTTCCGTGACCATATACAATATGCCGCTGTTTGCCTGCGGCGCAATCTTCCATTCTAGCGACAGCTCAAAATTTTCGAATTGCTTTTCCGTTATCAGGTCGGCGTGTTTGGTATTGGGATCTTTGTTGCCTTTGTTGGAGAGAATACCCTCCTTTGCTGACCAGGAATCTGCCGGTTTGTTCTGATAAGTGCGCCAGCCAGTGAGTGTACTGCCGTCAAATAAGGGAACGGCTTTCGGGCTGTTTTGGGCCAGGAGTGAACAGTAGATGGAACTAAAACATAGCAGGGATATTACTTTCTTCATACGGAATCAATTTTCTTACTGAAGATAATTAATTCTCTGCGAAACCTCTCCGGTTCTCGGCGGTTGGCGTAGCTCCAAAATTGATGCAGGCCGTATTTATAAACGCCTGTCAACCGAAAAAAGGTGAGAACAGGGAGCTTTCACAGCGAGAGTTTTATCTTAGCCGGATGACAAGGATAGGGCTTATGGCCGATACGCATGATTTTTTAGATGACGCTGTGTTCAAACATTTTGAAGCATGCGATGAGATATGGCATGCGGGTGATTTTGGAACATCCACCATTGCGAATGCATTGCAGAAATTAAAACCCTTAAAGGGTGTTTACGGAAATATAGACGGTACAGATATCCGAAAGGAATTTCCGGAAATGCTGTTATGGCAATGCGAAGGAGTAAAAGTTCTGATGTTGCATATCGGTGGTTACCCGCCCAAATACAATCCACGTGCAAAACCTTTATTACAGGAACACCGACCACAACTCTTCATCAGCGGTCATTCACATATTCTCAAAGTGGTGTACGATGACAAACTGCAATGCCTGCATATGAACCCGGGTGCAGCGGGCAGGCAGGGATGGCATACGGTGAGAACACTGATCAGGTTTGCAATAGATGGTGCGGCGATAAAGAATTGTGAAGTGATTGAGTTGGGAAAACGTGGATAGTGGCATTTTCACCGCGAAGGCGCAAGGGCGCCAGGAAACGCAAGGGTACTCTTCGCAAACCATTGCGCCCCTTCGCCTTCGCGGTAAATTCTTCGGATTCCCATTAGAAATATGTACCTTTTTATTTCAAATCTAAAAAGATGCCCACACCTGTCAATCGCCGCGACTGGCTGAAAAGAAATTCATTGGCTGCCCTCGCTCTTGGGTTTGCCTTACCGTCTATGGCCAATGAAGAAGGTATCACCCGCGATTTTGGTATGGCGGAAGGATTGATCAACCTGGGGTCCAATGAAAATCCATACGGCATATCGCCCAGAGCCAGGGAAGCAGCCATGCAGATGCTGATGAACGGCAGTAACCGCTACCAGTTCAATGTGCCTTCCTTCCGTGATTTCCCCAACCAGATAGCGGATCATCTTAAGATCAATGGCGACCAGGTATTGGTGACAGCGGGGTCGGGTGATGCGTTGAATTTACTGGCCCGGCATTACAGCGAAGGCAACCTGGTAAGCGCAACGCCCACTTTTGCCACTTTGCCGAATACGGCAAAAAAAATAGGCACCAGGGTAATAGAAGTACCTTTGACAGCGGATAAAGTGCATGACCTGCCGGCAATGCTGCGTGCGATGAATGATCAGACCCAACTCGTATATATCTGTAACCCCGCTAATCCCTCCAGTACCGTACTCCTGCCTGATGCCTTGCGGAATTTTTGTATGGAAGCGTCGAAAAAAGCTACCGTGGTGATAGATGAGGCTTATATCGATTTCCTGGACGCACCCTACAATGAATCAATGATTCCGCTCACAGAAAAAAATCCCAACATCGTTGTTGTCAGAACCTTTTCCAAGATACATGCCATGGCGGGAATGCGTATCGGGTTCGTGGTTGCGCACCCATCCACGATCAATGCACTCGGGAAAAATTATTTTTCGGGCACACAGATGACAACAAGCAACCTCACCATGGCTGCGGCATTGGCTAGCCTGAAAGATGAGGCCCACTGCAGGGATTGCAAAAATAAAAACGCGGCCGCACGCAGCTACACACTGTCGGCACTTCGTGACATGGGTTATAAGCCGATACCTTCTTTCACCAATTTTATATTCTTTCCCCTTGGCAGTTATGCAGGAGATTTTGCCCAGGATATGTTGAAAAAAAATGTTTTACTGCGTTATAACAATTATCCCGAAGGCAAATGGGCAAGGGTAAGTATCGGCACCCTAGATGAGATGAAGCGCTTTATTACCATCATGAAAGCCTAGGTCTTACAAAAGTACTTTGTGATTCTCTGTGTATTCTGCGCCTCTGTGGTGAAGCCTCCAACAATGATCGAAGTGAAGGCTTTACCACAGATGCGCGGAGCGCACGGAGGTGTACAGCGTTATTACAGAGTGAATATTTGATAGGGATGCGGTGCTGCGCCTTTCCTATTGTTCCCCTGCTCATTTGTTCAGTAGCACTGCGAATTTACATTCCCGGGAACAAAGGTCTTCCCACTGTTTCCCTGAACGGCCATGGAACGGCCAGCAGAATCAATACCAGTGCTGTTAAGAAATAATAAAATGCTTTCTGGTATTTGACGTTATCGGGAACGTTCTTTTTAGCCATCCCATGTGCCCAGGTAAGAAATACAATGGCAAGGATCATCGCCACGGGATGTTCGATCCAGTAAAAACGGTAGAACTTGTCCTTCATCATACTTGTTCCTTCAGGCAGTTGCGTACTGAAGATGCCATAGCGACCCAATGCTACCTGGTAAAGGCCAACCAATAAAGTGATATGCCCGCTGATCATAGTGAAAAGCCAAAACTTTTTATCACCCGGCGTAAATGCTTTTTTATTCTGCCACCCGGAATATGCTTTTACTATGGAAACCAGCAACAGGATCAGTATGATCCAGCGCATAAGATTGTGCAGGTGAACAAGGCCTGTTTGCATGATGAGGGGTTTAAGTTTTTACAAGATAATAGAATTTCCGGTAATCATTTGCCAGTTTCCGTTAACCGTTTCTGGTAACCTGTTTAATCCACCCAGTCTGCAACAAACAGATTTGTGTCGCGGGTTCCGCCATTATTCCTGTTCGAAGCGAAGATGATCTTCCTGCCATCGGGACTGAACATTGGGAAGGCATCAAACCCTTTGTCACGGCTGACCTTTTCAAGGCCCTTGCCCTCGATATCGGTAAGGTACATATTGAAGGGGAAGCCCCTTTTGTATTCATGGTTACTGCAAAAGATAATATGCCTGCTATCCGGGGTAAAATTCGGCGCCCAGTTGGCCTGTTCCAGTTTGGTGATCTGGCGGGCATTTTGTCCATCGGCATCTGCCACATACACTTCCATATGCGTAGGGGCAACCATGCCATCAGCCAGTAATTCTTTGTACTCTTTTACCTCTTCAGGTGTAGCAGGACGGCTGGCCCTCCAGACGATTTTTTTTCCATCGGGGCTAAACCAGGCCCCGCCGTCATAGCCAAGGGTATGGGTAATTCTTTTTTCTTTGCCGGAAGCCAGTTCCATTATATAGAGTTCAAGATCACCGTCCTTATCGCTGCAGTAGATCATCTTTTTACCGTCGGGTGATAAAGTTGCTTCTGCATCATACCCCTTTGCTGTGGTTAGTTGCTTAACGATCTTTCCGCTCATGTCTGCCATAAAAATATCGTAGCTGTCATAGAGTGGCCAGATGTATTTGTTACCATACCGGGCCCTGTCCGGAACAGGTGGGCAGCTATCCGCGCCATTATGTGTAGACGCATAAATAAAATGCTTGCCATCGGGTAAAAAATAAGCGCAGGTAGTACGCCCCTTGCCAGTACTAACCATTTGGTAGGTAAATTTTTTACCCGGCTCAGGCAGTTTGCCGATAAAAATCTGGTCGCATTTTATGCCTTCCTTCAGATTGGTACGCTGGAAGATAATGGATTTGCCATCATAGCTCCAGTATGCCTCGGCATTATCGCCGCCGAATGTGAGTTGCTGTACATTCTTAAAATGCTTCTCCCCTGCAAAATGCATGGAATCAGCGAAGGCTGGCTGCTGCGCGGCAAGGCTGGTGCCAACCAGCACACATAGTGGTAACAGTAATTTTCGCATAAGTGTTAATATCCGGCAAAAATAAGTAGCCCGCAACTGAGTTCGCATAAAAAAATATCGGGAGACGCACATGCCGCTTATTTTTGTACCATGACAAAATGGAGCGCCGCCCTTCTTTTCGCCCTGGCGATGGCCTGCCGCACTGAGCCAGGGAATACCTCGCCGGATTCGCTGAAGGAAGATGAAATGCCTGCTCATATCAGGACCCTGTTTAACGAAACTGCCCGGCATCCGGACAGTTTTGGACTGAGGCTACAACTGGTGGATGCACTCGATAGCCTGGGCGCCTATGGCAAAGCGGTATCGCAAATGGACTCCATGATCCTTCGTGACAGTCTCAATTACGGCTTATGGTACCGAAAGGCGCTTGTACAGCAAAACATGGAAGACACTATGGGTGCCCTGCAGTCATTGCGATATGCTATACGCATTTACCCGGCGCCGGATGCCATGCTAACCGCTGCCAATTTACTGGCAGAAAAAAAAGATCCTGACGCCCTGGACATTGTACAACAGATCAGCAATTTCAGGCTGGGCAGGGAATATGATGCACACAGCTATTTTATCACTGGCATCTACTATGCGCGAACCGGTGATAAGAAAAAAGCGATCGAAGCATTTGACGCCTGTGTGTATAACGACTTTAACTATATGGAAGCCTATATGGAGAAAGGTTTCCTGCTGTATGACGACAAAAAAATTCAGGAAGCTAAAAAAGTATTTGAAACGGTTATCACAGTAAAAAAGACCTATGCCGACGGTTATTACTGGCTTGCCAAATGTGCGGAAGTTTTGAGCATGAGGGCTGAGGCCGTTACCAATTACCAAAAAGCGCTGACACTTGATCCTGCGCTGGTGCAAGCCTCGGATGCATTGAAAAGACTGGGCGCAAAATAAAAACGCCCTTACGAAAATAAAATTGCTGAATTTCGCATTCCAAAACCTAGCCATGCCCATAATTGCCCCCTCCCTGTTAAGTGCCGATTTCCTGAACCTGCAAAAGGATTGTGACATGCTCAATGCGAGCCAGGCAGATTGGTTTCACCTGGATGTAATGGATGGCCGTTTTGTTCCCAACATCAGCTTCGGTTTACCTATTGTTGAACAGGTAAGAAAAGCAACCAGCAAAATTTGCGATGTGCACCTGATGATTGAAGAACCCGGTAATTTTGCTGAGGCATTTAAGAAAGCCGGCGCCGATGTGCTGACGGTGCATATCGAGGCATGCCCGCATTTGCACCGCAACCTGCAGCAGATAAAAAGCCTTGGCATGAAAGCGGGTGTGGCGCTCAACCCGCATACGCCTGTTCATTTGCTCACTGATATACTGCATGATATTGATATGGTACTGTTGATGAGTGTCAACCCGGGCTTTGGCGGGCAGCAATTCATCCAGCATACGCTCGAAAAAATTCGGGCGTTAAAAAAAATGATCACCGAAAAAAATCTACCTACTTTAATTGAGATAGATGGTGGTGTTACACTGGATAATGCCGCTTCCATTGTTAAAGCAGGCACCGATGTGCTGGTAGCAGGTAACACTGTCTTCAGATCACAGGATCCCACAAGGACCATCGCTGCTTTAAAGACGCTGTAACCCATACGCATTGTGCCTTTATGGCTTAGGGCACAACAAACATCACACAAAGGCATATTGTTAAAGGCGGTATTAATTCCAAATTTTCACAGTCGCAAATCCAGAATCCCGATGGCTGGCCCGTGAATTGCAGTATATATTCTATCCACACCTGTGTATAAGAAGTGTTAGGTTTTAAATGTTATATGGAATTACATTTGGATAGGACGGGTTGGAAAGTCTGGAACCTTATCTGTGAACCATAAAATTGTAAAAAGTTTGACAGAAACTATCATTAGCCTCGAGTCCGTTAATCCCATTGAATTTTTTGGTGTAAACAACGGAAAATTAGATTTGCTGAGAAAGAAATTCCCATTGTTAAAGATCCTCTCCCGCGGGACACAAATTAAACTGAGCGGGGCCCCGGAACAAATCGAAACAGCAAAAGAAAAGATTGATCTCATCATCCAGTACCTTGAAAGGAATGGACATTTAAGTGAAAATTATTTTGAACAGATTTTAGGCGGCGATGATGCCGAAACGGTGGATAATTTCGTGGACCGTAACCCGAATGATATCCTGGTATTCGGCCCTAATGGCAAAACCGTTCGCGCCCGTACCCAGAACCAGAAGAAAATGGTTCAGGCGGTTGACCGGAATGATATCGTATTTGCCATCGGACCTGCCGGTACCGGTAAAACCTATACCGCGGTGGCGCTTGCGGTAAGGGCATTGAAAAATAAGGCGGTAAAAAAGATCATTCTTACAAGACCCGCAGTAGAGGCCGGCGAGAGCCTGGGATTCCTGCCGGGTGATCTTAAGGAGAAGATAGATCCATACCTGCGACCATTGTATGATGCGCTTGACGATATGATACCTGCTGACAAACTGGGTTATTATATGAGTACGCGCACCATTGAAATTGCACCGCTGGCTTACATGCGCGGTCGAACATTGGATAATGCATTCATTATTCTTGATGAGGCACAGAATACCAATGACCTGCAATTAAAAATGTTCCTCACACGTATTGGCGCCAATGCCAAAGCCATCATTACCGGCGACCCCACACAGGTGGATCTGCCCAGGAATATGCGCAGTGGCCTGGAAAAATCAACACGTATCCTGAAGAACATTGAAGGCATTGCCCATATAGAATTGAATGAGGAAGATGTGGTACGACACAAACTTGTGAAAGCCATCATCCGCGCCTACGATAAAGAGAAAGAAAAAGAAGATGCCGAGCACGGGCCGCATCACAGGTAATTATCGATATATCCTAATGAAATAAAAAAACGCTCAACTAAGGTTGGGCGTTTTCGTTTACTTAATTTCTCTCCTTTTCTCTTGTCTTGCTCTTATGGAAATTCCTGAGTGGTTTCCCCAGGAGCAAGACAAAAGAAAAAGAGCAGCGTTCAATCGCCAAGAATTTCATGTCCCAGCTTATCGCGTTTGGTTTCGAGATATTTTAAGTTATGGGAATTTGGATTTACTTCAATAGGAACTATCTCAATGATCTCGAGGCCGTATCCTTTTAAACCGGCGCGTTTGCGCGGATTGTTGCTCATCAGTTTCAATTTGGTAGCGCCCAATGAACGCAAAATCTGCGCGCCTACCCCATAATCTCTTTCATCCATGCCGAA
>JANPIE010000046.1:0-57546 GCA_031424835.1 Chitinophagaceae bacterium | reverse complement strand
TGCCTGTTTGCGTATGAGTTCATGTGCCTTTTTACGCCAGGTTTCATCCATGGCCCTGAATGTGCCCATCAGTTTCACTTCACTGGGAATCACATTGGTGGTATGGCCACCTTGTATCGAACAGATAGACAATACAGAGGGTGAAACAGGATTATTATTCCTTGAAATGATCTGCTGCAGGGCAACTACAAGATGTGACGCGATCAAAACAGTGTCAGCGGTAAGGTGCGGCGCAGCCGCATGCCCACCCTTGCTTCGTATGGTAATATATATTTCATCGGCACTCGCCATTACGCGTCCTTTCCGAAAGCTGAGTTTTCCAAAGTCGAGACCCGGATGTACGTGCAGGCCAATGATACCCTGGGGTTTTGGATTTTCGAGCGCGCCATCCCTGATCATATAGCTGGCACCCCCGGGATTTCTCTCTTCTCCTGGCTGAAACAAAAGTTTTACCGTGCCCGCCCATTCGCCTTTTAATTCATTCAAAATTTTTGCGGCGCCTAACAAAACAGCCGTGTGTACATCATGTCCGCAGGCATGCATCACACCCTTATTCTGTGACTGGTAACTCACTTCATTCTCCTCCTGGATGGGCAGTGCATCCATATCGGCCCGCAATGCGATCACGCGGCTATCCGGATCTTTACCTCGGATCATACCAAGTATCCCCGTGCCGGCCATTATTTCATGCGCAATACCGTATTCCCGAAGCTTTGCCTGCACAAACTGGCTGGTTTCTGTTTCCTGGTAACTCAGTTCGGGATGCGCATGCAGGTGACGGCGAACCGCAATGAACTCATCCGCGTAACGGCCCGCAAGGTCTTTTATTTGGTGTAGCAACATATAATTATTGGAAAATGATCTCTTCGTCTTCCGGTTGCGAATACTCAACCGTATCTTCTACAATGTACGCCCCGTTAGGGAAAAAACTAAGTAGTTGTTTTCGGAAACTGTCTGCATCCTCGCGCTTAAGAAAATTACCAATACGCACCCTGAAATTTGGCGACTGGTACAATACATAACTTTTGTGATCGGGAAAATTAGCAAGCAGCATATTCTGGGTATCAAAAGCGCTGCCCCTGTTGGGTGTGCTTACCACCTGTATACGATACCCTTTGTACAGACCGCTGCTGGTAAAATTAGAAGTAAGTTTATTGATCTGTGTCTGCTTGGCAGAAAGCACATCAAACCGCGGATCCTTTTTCACAATGATAGAATCGGCGGCGCTTGCCTGGGATGACAGGCAGATCATCAATAGCCATACATATTTTAATCTTCTTATTCTCATTGGTAGATACAGGCTTATACTGTACCCTAAAGATAAGATACTAAATGCAGAGCGGATATAAACGGGTTTTCTGTTTTGTTAATACCCTGTATCCGCCACCGGTGTACCTTCTACAATGGCAATACTGGCACTGCAACCCAGGCGTGTGGCACCCGCATCCACCAGTGCCCGGGCAAAAGCATAGTCACGGATACCACCTGATGCCTTGATCTGAACATTGGATGGCAGGTGGGCTCGAAAAAGCCGCACGGCTTCCAGAGACGCGCCTTTTTCAGCATAGCCGGTGGAGGTTTTCAGAAAATCGATACCTGCCATGCCATACAACTCACAGCATTTGATCATTTCTTCTTCTGTAAGTATGCCGCTTTCTATAATTATTTTAAGCACTTTGCCCTTGCTGCGCACAATGGGTAAAATATGACTGATCTCATTGGCGAGGTATTGCCAGTCATTGTTCTTGATTGCAGAAATATTGATCACCACATCGAGTTCATCTGCCCCGTCAACGATCGCAAGCAGTATCTCAGCAATCTTTGCTTCCACAGCCGAATAGCCAAACGGGAAACCTATTACAGTAGCAACTTTTACGGATGAGCCCTGCGTTAATTCCTTTGCCTTCCTAACAAAATTCGGTGGCACGCAGACTGCGGCGAATTGGTATTGTTTTGCTTCTGAGCAGAGTTTTTCTATATCAGATACCAACGTCGTTGGTTTAAGAATGGTGTGATCTATGTATGGGTTGAGTTGCATTGATTGTAAATTAATAATTAGTAATTAGCAATTGAAAATTGAAATACGAAATCTGTTAATTAGACTTGAGCGTTTTAATTATAGCTGTTAACAACCGTATGATCTCTTCACAATCCAGGATGAAGGAATCTGCCAGCTTTCTATCCACCAGGTCACTGTCCCTCAATAATTTAATCCAATATCTTGTTTCTTTGGCTTCCTTGAATGCTATGGACAGTTTTGCTTTGAAATCTCTTCTTGATGAGCCACCAGTTGCCTCCTCAATGTTCGCTCCTATGGAAGTACCTGATCTGACAAGCTGAGCTGATAAATGAAACTCACTCCTATTATTCCGCAAATAAATATACATTTTAACCACCCGGAGTGCAAACTGATAGCTCTTATCCAGCACAACATTATCCTTTTTCATAAAAAAAGCATTTACTACAACATAGCAAATGCTTTCCCCTTCCATTAGCGTATTTATTCCCTATTTAAATTAATAATTGTTAATTACCATTTATTAATTACTATTTAGCTCTCTTTCCCATGACAAGCCTTAAACTTCTTTCCACTTCCACAAGGACAGGGATCGTTTCTGCCGATTTTTGGGGCAACGGAAATGGGTTGTTGCTTTACGGGGGTAGGGTCAAAATAATCATTCTCGCTGGGGCTACCGCCTCCACCTTCTGCATTTTCTTTATTCGCGCTCATGCGGCTCATGTCGGTTTTTTTCTGGCGGCCCTCCTTCAATTCATCGCCATCACTCAGGGGAATAGAGGCATGACAAAGGAACTGTACGATATCGCGGTTTACTTCGGCATCCATTTTTTTGAAGAGCTCAAATGCTTCCATCTTATAAATTACCAGCGGATCTTTCTGTTCGTAAGTTGCGGTTTGTACACTTTGCTTCAGGTCGTCCATTGCACGCAAATGCTCTTTCCATGCATCATCAATCAAACTGAGGGTAACGGTCCTTTCAAGAGAATTTACCAGTTCTGCGCCATGTGTATCGAGGGTTTTGTGCATATTGGCCAGTGCCTGTATGCCCCTGCGTCCATCAGTGAAGGGAACAATAACATTTTCAATATGGGAACCCTGTTGCTGTTTTATGTTTTTGAAAACGGGAACGGATTGTGCTGCCAATTCTTCTTTTTTTCGCTCATAACTCGTGATGGCTTCTGTGTATAATTTCTCTGCAAGGTCCACCTCACTGGAGCGGCCTAATTCTTCAGGTGTAATGGTTGGATCGATCCCAAAATTTACGATGGCTGCCAGGCGGAAACCTTCGTGATCATTCTGCTCTTTGAAAGAACTTACCAATCCTTCTGCAACAGAATACAAGGCGTTGTCGAGGTCAAGTGCCAGGCGCTCTCCAAACAACGCGTGGTTGCGTTTTGTATAAATTACCGTACGCTGCTTGTTCATCACATCATCATACTCCAGCAAACGCTTACGGATACCAAAGTTGTTCTCCTCCACTTTTTTCTGCGCGCGCTCAATGGATTTGGTGATCATACTGTGTTGTATCACCTCTCCCTCTTTATAACCTGCAAAATCCATCACCTTCGCAATACGCTCACTTCCAAACATGCGCATCAGGTCATCTTCCAGAGACACAAAGAATAAAGAAGATCCGGGATCACCCTGGCGACCCGCACGGCCTCTCAGCTGCCTGTCTACCCTACGTGACTCATGCCTTTCCGTACCAAGAATTGCCAGCCCGCCCGCTTCTTTTACGCCAGGTCCGAGTTTGATATCCGTACCCCTACCAGCCATATTGGTTGCGATGGTAACTGCTCCGGCAAAACCTGCTTCTGCAACTACCTGGGCTTCTTTTGCGTGTTGTTTTGCGTTCAGTACATTATGCGGAACCTGCTTCTGGCGAAGCATACGGCTAAGCAATTCGCTTACTTCCACCGAGGTGGTACCCACCAGTACCGGGCGACCCGCTTCTCTCAGTTTGGCAATTTCATCTATGACCGCACCAAATTTTTCACGTTTGGTTTTGAAAACCAGATCCTGGTCATCCTTACGAATGGCGGTAACGTTGGTAGGAATGGTTACCACATCAAGTTTATAAATATCCCAGAACTCAGACGCTTCTGTTTCCGCCGTACCGGTCATGCCGGCCAGTTTGTGGTACATCCTGAAATAGTTCTGCAGCGTAACGGTTGCATAAGTTTGCGTGGCCGCCTCTATCTTCACATTCTCTTTTGCTTCAATGGCCTGGTGCAGCCCATCGGAATAACGACGGCCATCGAGTATACGACCGGTTTGCTCATCCACGATCTTTACACCACCATCCATTACCACGTACTCTACATCTTTATCAAATAAAGTATACGCTTTTAATAACTGCTGAACGGTATGTATACGATCGGCCTTTACCGAATAATCATTGATGATCGACTCTTTCCTGTGCAGTTTCTGGTCATCAGTAAGTGTTGCATCATTGTCAATAGAAGCCAATGACAAACTGATATCGGGCAGTACAAAGAAATTGGGATCTTCACCCGAACGGGTAATGAGCTGGATACCTTTTTCAGTTAACTCTACAGAATTGTTCTTTTCGTCTATATAGAAATACAATTCCTCATCAGCCTTGGGCATCTCCTTTGACTGATCGGCCAGGTAATAGTTTTCAGATTTCTGCAGCTTAACACGCATACCGGGTTCACTGAGAAATTTAATCAATGCACTGTTTTTGGGCAAACCGCGATGCGCGCGGAACAGGGCGAGACCTCCATCTTTAGGGTCATCATTTCCTTCGCCTATTTTTTTACGCGCTTCATTCAGGAATTGATTGGTGGCCCTTTTTTGCGCTTCCACTAATTTTTCAATCCTGGGTTTCAGCTCAAAGAATTGCTGTTCACCGGTAACATGACCGATAGGGCCCGAAATGATCAGGGGCGTTCTGGCATCATCGATCAATACAGAATCCACCTCATCCACCATCGCAAAATGGTGCTTTCGCTGAACCATTTCTTCCGGCGTATGTACCATATTATCCCTCAGGTAGTCAAAACCAAATTCGTTATTGGTTCCATAAGTAATATCAGACAGGTATGCATTGCGACGTGCTTCGCTGTTGGGATCATGTTTATCAATACAATCTACCGTTAAGCCCAGCCACTCGAAGATGGTGCCGTTCCACTCACTGTCACGGCGTGCCAGATAATCATTTACGGTTACGATATGCACGCCTTCACCAGCTAAAGCATTCAGATAAGCCGGCAGGGTTGACACCAATGTTTTTCCCTCACCCGTAGCCATCTCGGCAATCTTTCCCTGGTGTAAAACGCTGCCACCAATAAGCTGCACATCATAATGCACCATATTCCAGGTAACTTTTCCGCCAGCTGCGGTCCAGGTGTTCTGGAAAACGGATTTGTCGCCGGCGATAGAGATATAATCTTTCTTCACACTCAATTCACGGTCCAGCGCGGTAGCAGTTGATACGAGCTCAGTATTTTCCTTGAACCTGCGGGCGGTTTCCTTCACTACTGCAAAAGCCTCAGGTTGTATTTCCGACAGGGCCTCTTCAATTTTTTTATCCCTCTCCTTTTTCAACCTGTCCACTTCCTGGTAAATGAGGTCGCGGCCATGTATGTCGGTGGTGGGTAATACCTCGGCAGACTGCTGCTTTTCGTTTATTTCAGCGTCTATAGCCGACAGGTGATCCTTGATCCGCTTACGAAACTCTGCGGTCTTACCCCGCAATTCGTCATGCGTAAGCTGCCTGTACTGCTCAAAAAACTGGTTGGTTTTTTCAACGATGGGCATTAATTTCTGCACATCCTTCTCGCTCTTGTTGCCCCCGAATAAACTGGAAATAAACTTCAACATATGGTATGGTCTGGTGTGTAATGAAAATTGTATCAGTCAAAAAGGATGCAAAAGATCCGATCTAGCCAATTTGTCACCCGGCAGGGAATATCGAATATCGAACAGGGAATAACGAAGGCAGAAGTGTTTTCCGATCAACATTCGTTATTCCCTGTTCGATATTCTCCCCCGGCCGGCAAAGGTAAAGAATTTGGCGGCAGGCGGCCCACCGGGGCAGAACAGTTTATTCTTTATCAGATACTTAACTGCCTGAATATCGACGATTGAATGCACATTACGGGACATGGACGGGGTTTTTGCCCCCGGGGTTTGATATTCCTTGTTCCATATTCGATATTCTGCTACTTTTGCAGCCTAAAACCAGCAGGGTCCAGGCCCTGAAACAATACTATGGCAGGACAGTTAAAAGAGGTACGTAACCGGATCAAGAGTGTACAGAGTACGCAGCAGATCACGAAGGCTATGAAAATGGTAAGTGCGGCCAAGCTGCGCCGTGCACAGGATGCCATTACGCAAATGAGGCCTTACGCCCAGAAATTGCAGGAAATGCTGAGTAATATCGTTAGCAATATTGAGGGTGGCATGAACCTGAAACTGGCTGAAGAAAGACATGTTGAAAAGGTGTTACTGATTGTGATTACCAGTGACCGGGGACTTTGCGGCGGATACAATGCCAACATCGTTAAACTGGCCAAACTAACCATTGCTGAAAAATACCCCACGCAGTTACAGAAAGGAAAAGTGACTATCTGGAACATTGGTAAGAAAGGCTGGGAGAGCCTCTCCAAAGCGGGTTACGCAACGGATGCCACTTTTAAAGATGTATTCCTTAACCTGAAATTCGAAACCGTTCAGTCTGCGGCCCAGGCGGCCATGAAGGCTTTTGAAAATAAAGAATTTGATGCAGTTGAGATTGTATACAGTGAATTTAAGAATGCTGCCACCCAGCGTTTTGTTGCCGAACCTTTCCTGCCTATACCCAAAGTGGCCAAAAAAGAAGGTGGTAAAAAGGCTGACTTCATTTTTGAACCGGCAAAAGAGCAACTGATTGCAGAACTGATGCCGAAGATCCTCAATACCCAGTTATACAAAGCGGTGCTTGATGGCAATGCCAGCGAACATGGCGCACGTATGACGGCGATGGACAAAGCCAGTGATAATGCCAATGAATTACTGAAGAGTTTAAAGATCAGCTATAACCGTGCAAGACAGGCTGCCATCACAACCGAGTTAACCGAGATTGTGAGTGGTGCTGCGGCGCTGCAGGGGTAGAATTAATAATTGAGACATCATTAACTAGTAATCGCTATTGATTGATGACTCAATTATTAATTATTAATTTTTAATTACTAATTAGCTTAGCTACTCATGGAACTCAGCCAGATCATCCCGCATATAGAGGTACTCATTTTTGCCAGTGACAAACCTTTGACATCGATGGATATTGTTGAACTCATCAACAATACATTTGGCTTTTTGGAAGAAAGGGTTATGCCTGACCAGGTAGAGAGTGCATTGCAGGGTATCCGTGAAAAATATGACTCTGAATTCTACCCGTTTGAAGTAAGGGAAAGTGGCGGAGGCTGGCAATTTCTTACCAAGAAAGATTACCACAAGACCATTGCCCAATTAAATGGAGATAAGTTTTTAAAGCGCTTGTCCAATGCCGCTTTGGAAACCCTGGCCATCATCGCCTATAAGCAACCCATCACCAAGGGTGAGATAGAAGCCATACGCGGGGTGAACAGCGATTACAGTATCCAGAAATTACTGGAGAAAGAACTGGTACTCATCAGCGGACGAAATGAGAATATGCCGGGAAAACCCCTGGTGTATGCTACTTCCCGAAACTTTATGGATTATTTCGGGATCAATTCCGCTGCCGACCTTCCCCGCATCCGCGAGGTGCTGGCAGACCAGATCGTTGAAGGCACCATTATTAATCCAGAAGATTTTACTGACAGGCCCGTGGCAGAAGCAGTAGCGGAAGAAGAGGAAGACATGAACCCACCCAAAGCAGATGTGTCTGATCTTACCGTTAATGAAGACGGGGAACTGATCATAAAGAACGAAGAGGGCGAAACCGACCAGCCACAGAACACCGAACGCTCTCCCGAATAAGGCAGTGATCTTTTTTTAGCAAAGGAACATGCATCAATCCGTGGGCGCTATCTCTCAATTTCCCGATTTCCCATTCCAATATCCCCAAATCTCTCTTCCGGGGTTATCTTCGCAACATGTCACAATCCTTAACCAGCGACCAACTGCGCGATATCGCTAAAACATATGGCACGCCCCTGTACGTGTACCATGCCGAAAAAATTACCGAGCAATACCAGAAACTACAAAAAGCTTTCGCAAAAACCAACACACGTATCTTCTACGCATGTAAGGCACTTACCAATATCAATATCCTTAAACATATCCGGTCCATTGGCTGTAACATTGACTGCAGCTCAGTGAACGAAGTGCATATGGCACTCAAAGCGGGTTTTGAACCCGGCAATATCCTGTATACAAGCAACGGTATCGCATTCAGCGAAATAGAAGAAGCGGTGGGTTTGGGCGTACACGTGAATATTGACAGCCTGTCTAACCTGGATAAGTTTGGACAGAAATATGGCCACTCCTACCCGGTGGGTATCCGCCTTCGTCCCAATATCATGGCCGGTGGCAATATCAAGATCTCTACCGGGCATGAGAAAAGCAAATTTGGAATACCTATCGATCAGCAGGACCAGCTTCTTGCACTCGTAAAGAATCATAACCTGTTTATCAATGGCCTGCACGTGCATACGGGAAGTGAGATAAAGGATGTGGAAGTGTTTATAAAAGTGGCGGATATATTTTGTGAAATGACGGCCCATTTCCCTGAACTGAGTTTCCTCGATATGGGTGGCGGATTTAAAGTTCCCTACCAGGAAGGAGAAACCGGAACCGATGTTGACCTGCT
Organism: Chitinophagaceae bacterium; assembly: GCA_031424835.1. Lineage (GTDB taxonomy): Bacteria > Bacteroidota > Bacteroidia > Chitinophagales > Chitinophagaceae > Sediminibacterium. The sequence continues at coordinate 48,727 of JANPIE010000046.1, read as the reverse complement.
GGGCGAAAAAGTAGCGGAAGTCATCAAAAAAATGGAAACTATTTACCAGCGGGGGTTCCAGGCCTGGTTTGAGCCGGGTAAATTCCTGGTAAGTGAATGTGGCTACCTGGTTACGGAAGTAAATGTGTTAAAGCAGAGTGGCAGCACAACGTTTGCGGGTGTGAACAGCGGGTTTAATCACCTGATCAGGCCCATGTTTTACGAGGCTTATCACCGCATAGAAAACATCAGCAACCCAGATGGTGAGAAAAAACATTATACAATTACCGGGAACATTTGTGAAACTGACACATTTGCGTGGGACAGGGAACTGAATGAAATACGCGAAGGCGACCTGCTCGTATTCTATAATGCCGGGGCTTACGGGTATGAAATGGGCAGCAATTACAATTCACGCTACAAACCGGCACAGGTTTTGGTTATCAATGGCCAGCCCCACCTGGTGGGCAGGCGTGATGTATTTGAGGATTTGTTAAGAAACCAGGTGGAAGTGTTGTAAACGCGCTTACCGGGTTATATTGCAGTCGAATGATCGAGATCCAGAACATACACAAAAAATTTGGCGAACGAACCATACTGAATGATATCAGCGCGGTGATGGAAACCGGCAAGTGCAACCTGATCATCGGCACCAGCGGCAGTGGAAAAACTGTGCTTACCAAATGCATGGTGGGCCTTTTTGAGCCCGAAGAAGGAGCCATTTTGTATGATGGCGTTGATATGATCACCATGGAGGAAGACCAGCGGAAACTGTTACGACAGCAGATAGGGATGCTTTTCCAGGGAACGGCGCTGTTTGATTCCATGACCGTTGAAAGAAATATTTTTTTTCCGCTTGACATGTTTACAAACTGGACCTCGGGAGAGAAAAGAAAACGGGTTGACGAAGTACTGGACCGCGTTAACCTAAAAGATGCCAATAAACGTTTTCCTTCCGAGATCAGCGGTGGCATGAAAAAAAGGGTAGGTATTGCCAGGGCAATTGTACTCAATCCCAAATACCTTTTCTGCGATGAGCCCAATTCGGGTCTTGACCCGCAAACTTCGCTGGTGATTGATAAACTGATCAAAGAGATCACCGTGGAGTTTAACATTACCACCATCGTAGTAACCCATGATATGAACAGCGTGATGGAAATTGGCGATCATATCGTATACCTTCACCAGGGCCACAAACAATGGGAAGGCACCAATAAAGACATTATTTTCAGTAAGGATGAACTACTGAACAATTTCATTTTTGCATCAGAATTCCTGCAGGATGCAAAACAGATGCGGATGATGGAAGCTAACGGCACTGCGGGCCAATAACCGATCGATCATGAAAAGAATACTGGGTGTTATTGTTTTGCTGAGCATCATATCAACTGTATCTGCCCAAACAGCAGATACGCTGCCGCCCTATAAAAAAGATCCGCGTTTGCCTGCTTTTCTGATACAGCAGACCGACAGCACATGGTTTAGCAGAGAACAGCTACCCAAATACGACTATACCGCCATCATTTATTTTTCGCCCAGTTGCGGTCATTGCCAGATAACGGCTAAGGATATTGCGCAGCATATGGACAGCCTGAAAAATGTATTCTTTGTTTTTGTTGCATATACGAGTATTCCCGAGATTAAAGAGTTTTACAATTATTACGGACTCAACGTTTTTCCCAATGTTCGCATGGGGCGCGATCCGAAATATTATATCCCCTCCTTTTTCCGGGTTGAGTATACACCCTTTGTAGGTGTGTATGACCGCGATGCTATGTTATTACAGGTTTTTGATCCACCCCACAAACCCCCTATGGAAGCGGCTGATCTGATTTTACTGGTGAATAAGAAATAATCTGTACCCGGCTCTTCAGATGGGTGCAAACCCTACCTTTGCTGCGATAAAATTCTTCATACCCAAATAATTTTTTATGAAAGTAACCGTTGTAGGTGCCGGTGCCGTAGGCGCAACCTGTGCCGATAATATCGCCCGTGCCCAGCTTGCTGATGAGCTGGTTTTATTGGACATCAAAGAAGGCCTGGCAGAAGGCAAAGCACAGGATATGATGCAGACCGCGGCCTTACTGGGTTTTGATACAAGGATTACCGGCAGTACCAATGATTATACAAAGACCGCTAAATCGGATGTGGTGGTTATCACTTCCGGGCTTCCCCGTAAGCCTGGTATGACACGCGAGGAATTGATCGGCACCAACGCCGGTATTGTAAAAGGCGTTACGGAAAATATACTTAAACATTCGCCCGATACCATCATCATCGTGATCAGCAACCCTATGGATACGATGACCTACCTCACCCTGCAGTCTACCGGCCTGCCAAAGAACCGCATCATTGGAATGGGTGGTACCCTTGACAGTGCGCGTTTCAAGTACCAACTGAGCCAGCACCTGAACTGTAGCCCTTCAGATTTGAATGCGGTAGTAGTGGGTGGTCATGGTGATACAACGATGATCCCGCTGATTCGCCTGGCTACCTGGAACAGTGCACCCGTAAGCAATTTCCTTAGCGCTGAACAACAGAAACAGGTAGTGGCAGACACCATGGTGGGAGGCGCAACCCTTACCAAACTCATCGGCACCTCTGCATGGTATGCACCCGGTGCTGCCGGCGCTGCATTGGTGGAAAGCATTCTGCGTGATGAGAAAAAATTATTTACCTGCTGCGTAAGCCTGGATGGTGAATACGGGCAGAAAGATATATGCCTCGGCGTTCCGGTAACCATCGGAAGAAACGGCTGGGAAAAAATCATTGATTTCAAATTGACTGCAGAAGAGCAGGATCTGTTCAATAAAAGTGCAGACGCAGTAAGGAGTATGAATGATGTACTGAAGACATTGTAATGAGTAACCTGAGTTGACAGACGTTGATGGACGCAGGAAAATCTTTATGAAGAAAATACCAGGAAGCAACCACTCTGCAAATCACATCAATATGTGATTGCCTTCAACACAAAAAATACAGCCCCGGTAGCCTGAAAAACTACCGGGGCTTTCTTATACTTTCTTTCTGCCGTTCATACCACATTTAGTGCTTTTCATCCTTAATTAATGAGTACGGCTGTAACAATTGAAAGTCCTTTGCGTCTCATAAGCACAAAACCAAACAACAATGAGACGTTTACAATTACTGGCATTGATAACAGGACTGGCAATGACCACAACTGCGTTCGCGCAAAGCAAGGCAACAGTTACAGGCATCGTAAAAGACAATACAGGAAAAGGATTGGCGGCAGCAACCGTTTCACTTTTGCAGGCAAAAGACAGCAGCCTGGTAAAAGCAGATGTTACAGATGCCAACGGCCAATTCGAGATTTCCACGATCAAAACCGGCAGGTTCCTCCTGAGCTATGCTTCGGTTGGTTTCGAGAAAAATTTCTCGGAAGCTTTCGATCTGGCTGCGGGCCAGTCGTACCAGGCAACCTCTGCCACACTGCAATTTGCAGTGAAGAAGCTGCGGGATGTAACCGTTACCTCCCGTAAGCCCATGATTGAGATCAAGGCTGATAAAACCATCTTCAATGTGGAGAACAGCATCAACGCCACAGGCAGTGATGCTTTGGAACTGCTGCAGAAAAGTCCGGGTATACAGGTAGACAACAACGAGAACATATCCATGAAGGGCAAGACGGGCGTTAAGATCTATGTAGATGGAAAAATGATGCAGCTTGATACCAAAGACCTTGCAGCATACCTGAAAAGCATCAACAGCAATGATGTGGAAGCGATTGAGATGATCACCAACCCCAGCGCGAAATATGATGCAAGCGGTAATGCCGGCGTTATCAATATCCGCTTAAAAAAGAATAAGAAATTTGGGTCCAATGGTAGTGTGAACGCGGGTTTGGTACAAGGTATCACCCCCAAAGGAAACGGATCAGTGAACCTTAACTATCGCGATAAAAGAGTAAACCTTTTCAGCAATGCAGGGGTAAACATAGGTGCCTATGAGAATGACCTGAACCTGTACCGTATCCAGAGAGATACATTGTACGACCAGAAAAGCACCAACCGCAGCCATAACAAAAATTTCAACGTAAAAGCCGGGGCCGACCTGTTCCTGAACAGTCAGAGTACCTTAGGGGTATTGGTAACCACCAATTTCACTGACAATGACTGGAGCAGCAACAGCAACACCAATGTGTCTTATAATCCAACCGCTACTTTTATAAAAAGCCTGCGGGCCTTCAATACCATCCCGGGCAAGCGAACGAATATGAATTCAAACCTTAACTACCGGTATACCGATACCAGTGGCAAGGAAATAAATTTTGATGCAGACTATGGTTTGTTCAGGGGTAAAGGACAAAGCTACCAGCCCAATTACTACCTTGATAAGAACGGTGCGCCTCTGTACCAGGTGGTAAACCGAAACAATACACCTACGGACATTGATATCTACACATCAAAAGTGGATGTTGATCAACCCAAATGGAAAGGCAAGCTCGGATACGGTGCCAAGTTCTCTTATGTAAAGACCAGCAATACCTTTGAATTCTTCAATGATATCAATGGCGTGCCGGTAAAACAACTGAACCGCAGTAACAGCTTCACCTATAAAGAGAATGTAAATGCTGCCTATGTTAATTTCCAGCGGCAATTGAGCCCTAAATGGAGCCTGCAGACAGGATTGCGTGCAGAACAAACCAACAGCACGGGTGTACTTACCAGGGCTGATGGAGTTGCACAGGGTGATAATACCGTGAAAAGAAGTTATTTCGACCTTTTCCCAAGTGCAGCACTAACATGGACAGTTAACCAGAAAAACACCCTCAATTTAACTTACAGCAGGCGTATTGACAGGCCAACTTACCAGGACCTGAATCCGTTTGAGAATAAGCTGGATGAGTTGACCTACGAAAAAGGAAACGCATTTTTACGCCCGCAGTACACTAACAACATAGAGCTGACACATACTTTTGCCTATATGCTGAATACCACGATTGGTTACAGCCATGTGAAAGACTATGCAACGCAAACCACGGATACCGCCAATAACGCCACATTTGTGCAGCAAAAAAATCTGGCTACCCAGCAGATCTTCAGCTTCAGCATAGGGTCACCATTGCCTATTGCCAAGTGGTGGAACGGCTATGCGAATGTGTGGTACAACTACCAGGTATTTGATGGCGTGATCGGTACCAACCCCGTTCATACAGAAATTCCCATGTTTGGTGCCTATATGCAGCACACCTATACGCTCGGTAAAGATTATACCGCAGAGTTGAGCGGATGGTTCAGCGGCCCTTCTGTTTGGGGCGCTACCTGGAAAACAAAATCACAGGGTGGTCTTGACATCGGTATTCAAAAGCAGTTCATGCAGAAAAAAGCTTCTGTGAAACTCTCGGTTACAGATATTTTCCGCACCAACCCATGGACATCGACCAACGATTTTGGTGGCCTGTACATAAAGGGTAACGGTAGATGGGAAAGCCAGACCGTTCGACTCAACTTCACCTATCGCTTTGGCAGCAGCCAGGTTAAAGCGGCACGTGACAGAAAAACCGGTTTGGAAACAGAGGCAAAAAGGATCAAAGGATAATAGTACGCATGCAAATGACAAAGCCCTCCACGAGAGGGCTTTTGTCTTTGTCGGAAACTGTAAGACATCATCTGCTGTATGATGAGCTAAATTTGAGAAGTAGCCGGTATAAGGCTTGCCATAATTATTACCCGCTGATAAATGACGATACCAGTTCCTCTATTTTACGCATATCCTGTTGCTTCATGCACTTAAAATGCGAGAGGGGGCATTTTTGATAACCAATTTTACTACAGGGCCGGCACCAGAGATTTTCAACTCCGGAGAGTTCATTTCGTACGGAATACTTACCGTAATAAGGACCCATGCCAAATTGCGGTACGGTATTGCCCCAGATACTGATCATTGGTTTTTTGAAAGCAGCCGCTATATGCATCAGACCGGTATCATGAGTAATGACGAGTTTCGCATTTCTAAGCAGGTCCGCGCTTTCATCCAGCCTGAATTTACCACAGGCATTGTAAATTTTGACTGGGTCAACCGATGCGATCTCCTTTCCATTTGCCGCGTCTTCGGGACCGCCCAGCAAGACAAGCGGGTAAGCGAGCTGGCTGCACAATTCTTTCAGTTTGTGCAGGGGTAATTTTTTGGTGTTCAATGCAGCACCGATCACGATAGCTATATAACCCATCTGGTGAGAAGTGGGCAGATCACCAGGCTGTGTTTTATTTTTTTCGGGCAGAAAATAATCAAGCCCCTCACCGTCGTTCACAACATTGAACTGCCTGAGTGTTTGCAGGTAACGGTCCACAATATGCAGCCGGGGAAGTACATTGATCTTGAAAGCTGTTAAAAGCCATTTCCTGAAATTGAGTTTATGAAAGGAGACAGCCGGTACATTTTTTAAGGCCATTTTGATTCGCAGTGTACGGAAATTGTGGTGCAGGTCGATGATATGATCGTATGATTCATCTTTTAACTGGTGTATCATCATATCCCAACTGCCATCGAGCAACATCAGTTTATCTACATAGGGATTGGAACTAATTAATCCCGCGAATGACCTCTTTGTAAGAAAATGTATTTCCGCCCCCGGCACCTGTTGTTTGAGGCAGCGGGTCACCGGTGTAGTGAGTACGATATCGCCTATAGAGGAAAAGCGGATGATCAAAAACTTCATGATACAATATTATCTCAATTTCTTTTTACCGCGAGCGCGCAATGACGCAAGGAAACGCGGGGAAAGTGAAATATGACCACTCCTGGCGATACTTTGCGTCTTTGCGCCCTCGCGGTGAAAGTTTTAAACTGCAACGCTATCGTCTTCCCGTTTATGTTTCTATGTATTTAAAATTCTGGTGAAATGTCTCTGAAAGTCTGGTCTATCCTGCAATGTTGCAATAGCCTTTATTGCCCTCCCGTCTTATTCTTCCACGTAATTCAAATCTTTATGAAAGGTCTCTTCTGTAAAATAAAACGCAACCAATGTGATAGCCATGGCTACCACTCCGGTTACAATGCCACTCTGTATCAGGTTCCATCCCCAGGTTTGCTGGAATAAATTCAGGAACATCATATTGATCAGCGGCAATGCACCCCGCACCATATTGGGAATAGTGGTAGCCGCTGTTGCGCGAAGGTTGGTGCCAAACTGTTCGGCACCCATGGTCACAAAGATGGCCCAGAACCCGGTACTGAATCCGAGTAAGCCACAGATCAGGTACATCCGTGAATCGCTGTTGTTTAGTCCGCTGAAGAATAAGGCCAATCCTATCATGCTCAGTATATAAAAAATGAGCAGCGCTTTTTTCCGGCTTTTATAATACTGGCTTACCAGGCCGATCAGTATATCACCAATGGCAATTCCCACATAGGCATACATGATGGCACGGCCGCTTTCAATTTGATTGTCGCCATACAATTCTTTTGCAAAACGGTTGCTGTAGTTTACCAGTACACCAATCACATACCAGGTAGGTAACCCGATGAGTATGGCCAGTACATATTTTTTAAACCGCGAGGCTTTGGTAAAAAACATAAAAAAGTTTCCCCGCTGTACACCCTGTGTTTTTGCCTGCTTGAACATGCCACTCTCGGCAACGGACACACGCAGTATCAGTAAGAACACACCCAGCGCCCCACCGATTTTATAACAGAGCCGCCAGTCGTTGGTGTACTTGTAAATAAAATAGGCGAATACTGCCCCGAACAACCCAATGCCGGCTACCAGTGACGTACCCACGCCTCTTTTTTCTTTTGGCAATAATTCACTAACCAGTGTGATACCGGCGCCAAGTTCACCAGCCAGTCCAATACCTGCCACAAATCTGGCCCACTTGTACTGGTCTACCGTTTCAACGTAACCTGTCACAAAATTTGCGACTGAATACAACGCAATAGAGCCAAACAACACACTTAACCTGCCTTTTTTATCGCCTATCGTACCCCAAATCACGCCACCAATCAGCAGCCCTACCATCTGCCAGTTGATGATTTTGGTACTGGCAGCAAGAACCTGCACTTTATCGGCCAGTACCACGCCTATCCCCTGCAGGCTTGGCTCGCGAACGATGGTGAATAACAGCAGGTCATAGATGTCTACAAAGTAACCCAGTGCGGCAACTATCACCGGCAGGGAGAGTATTCCAAATTTTTTCTCAGTCATATCGCGGTTTGGGTTTGATCAGCAGGCGTGTTTAATCATTATGTGCATGCATCTTATATTTTTCAACAACCCCACTTATCAGCAAATCAACTTTCTATAAAATCCATATCCTTTGAAAAAGTTTCTCTTGTTTGCCAGGCGGCAAATAATGCCAGGCCCATAATGACCACTCCCGTCATCCAGCCACCGGTAACATAATCCCCGGTGAGGTTCCGAAATCCCCTGTGCATTAAAATAATCAAGGGCAATACACCACGCACAACATTGGGAATGGAGATCGCCGTTGATGCACGAAGGTTGGTGCCAAACTGCTCTGCCGACATGGTAATGTACAATACGGAAAAGCCGGCTCCAAATCCCAGTCCGCCACAAACCAGGTACATCGTCTGAACCGTTCCACGCCCGTTACCCTGCAGGAAATATAAGACGATAAATACACACATAATGCCGAAGAATATAAACCAGGCTTTTTTTCTGCTCTTTAAATAGTTGCTGAGCAGTCCCGCGGTTACATCACCGAAGGCAAGCGCCGCGTACTGGTACAATACTGCCTTACCGGGTTCTATCCCTTCAATACCCATCTCCTGGCTAAACTTATCCGAGAAAGTAATGAGTATGCCGATAACGTACCAAACGGGCAAACCTATCAAAACGCCTTTCGCGTAACGCCATGCACGCTCGCGGGTAGCAAACAGCATCAGGAAATTTCCTCGTGGTACCGAATCTTTTTTTACCTGCGCATACAGTTTGCTTTCTGCAATATTGGAACGCAGGAATAACAATAAAAGCCCCATTACCCCACCAATGTAATAACACAGGCGCCAATCCTGGAAAGCCTGGTAAACAAAATAGGCGGTGATAGAACCAAACACGCCCGAACACGCGATGACAGAAGCTGCAAGACCGCGTTTTTCCTTTGGCAACATTTCACTCACCAAAGTAATGCTTGCGCCCAGTTCTCCTGCAAGGCCAATACCTGCTATAAAACGCAGCCAGGTATACTGGTCAACGGTCTGTACCATCCCATTGGCAATATTGGCCAGTGAATAAAGTATGATGGAACCGAACAATACGCTTAACCTTCCTTTCTTATCGCCCAGGATGCCCCAAAGAATACCACCCAGCAGCAAGCCGATCATCTGTACGCTGATGATGAGTTCACCTTTCGACAAAACTTCTTCAGGAGATAAACCGAGTGATTGAAGGCTGGGCTTTCGGATGATGGCAAAAAGCAGGAGGTCATAGATGTCAACAAAAAAACCGAGCGCCCCCACTATCACAGGTAATGAGAACACACCGTATTGTTTTTGTTCGGTGGTCATGCTGGATCTTTGGGTACTTTGGGTTTGCCTTTGCCTGAGAAAAGTTTGATCAACACGGGGGCGGTAGTTACCAGTACGATACCCAGCACAATTACCTCCAGGTGATTACGAAGGTCAAAGTCGAATTCTGCCAGGATCCATTTCTGCAAAAAATGCCCGCCAAACAACATGCTGAATACCCAGGCTATGCAACCGATTATGTTGTAGAAGCCAAATTTTTTCTTATCCATCAGAACTATGCCTGCCACGATGGGCGCAAAAGTGCGGACAATAGGGATGAACCTGGCAATTACGATCGCACCGCCGCCATGCTTTTCGTAAAAGTCATGCGCCTGGCGCAAATATCTTCTTTTGAAGAGCAGGTTTTCTTTCCATTCATACATGGCCGGTCCCACTTTTCTTCCAAACCAATAGCCTACTGCATTGCCTGCTATTCCGGCAATTGAAATGAGTATCCAGAGTTCCACCAGGTCAAGGTATTCATTGCCGGTAGGGATAAAAGATTCTGCCAGGTTGGTGCTGTAGATACCCGCTACAAACAGTAAACTGTCGCCGGGTAAAAAGAAACCCACGAACAAACCGGTTTCTGCAAATACTACGAATAGGATCAGCCATAGTCCACCATGCTCAATATAGAACTGTGGTTGCAATAACTGGCTCCAATGAAAATCTATTGACAATAATATCTCTGCTAACATAAGGTTCTGCGCTTATTCGGTGATGGCCGGTTCCAATGAATTTTCCCATTTACTTACAACGCTGGTGGCCAGTGCATTTCCCAATACATTGGTACCTGTTCTGAACATATCGCAAAAATGATCGATCGGTAAGATTAATGCAATTCCTTCGGGAGGGATATTGAACATGGCGCAGGTGGCGGTAACTACCACCAGTGAAGCACGCGGCACCCCCGCAATACCTTTGCTGGTAAGCATTAACACAAGCAGCATGGTAATTTGCGTACCAATGTCGAGGTGGATACCATAGGCCTGCGCAATAGCGATACTGGCAAAGGTCATGTACATCATACTTCCATCCAGGTTGAATGAATAACCCAATGGCAGTATAAAGGCAACGATTTTATCCTTGCAGCCAAAACGCTCCAGTTCCTCTGTAAGTTTTGGAAACACCGCTTCGCTGCTGGTAGTGCTGAAGGCAATGATCAATGCAGGGAAAATTCTTTTCAGCAGTTCAGGCACCCTGCGGCCAAGTACAATAAACCCTACCAGTAACAGTATGGCCCACAATATGGCAATGCCGATAACAAAGAACAAAAGGTATTTACCGTAAAAAATAAAAACTTCCAGTCCCTTGGTAGCGATAACCGCTGCAATGGCACCAAACACGCCGATGGGCGCAAAATTCATTACATACCCCACCATCCTGAGTATAACATGCGCTACGGCATCCAGTCCTTTGACAACCACTTTGGCCCTTTCGCCAAGAGCAGCGGTTGCAATACCAAAGAAAATGCTGAACACCACGATCTGCAGGATCTCGTTGGTGGCCATGGCATCCACTACACTTTTGGGAAACACATGCTCCACAAATTTAAGCAGGCCAAATTCCTGTGTTTTCCCTACCAGGTCTTTTGCGCCGGTAACATCCGCATTACTAAGATCAATGCCCGCCCCGGGCTTAAAAAGGTTCACCAGTATCATGCCCAGCAACAAACTCACCAGTGAGGCAGAGATAAACCAGAGCATGGCTTTTCCCCCCACCCGTCCCACGGTTTTTAGATCACCCAATTTGGCAATACCTACCACCAGAGTGGAGAATACCAGGGGCGCAATGATCATCTGTACCAGCCGCAGAAATATAGTGGTCAGTAACTTGATATTGGTAGAAAAAGATTTGATGAATTCCGGCGAAGACTGTGTATGTATAAAATAGCCCAGGATAATACCGGCTAACATGGCAATAATAATATATATGGTAAGCCGGTTAGATTTTTTCATTGAGCTACAATTAGTTTTGCAATATAAGATTTATGTTGAAATGGCACCTGCCATAGCCAGGGAAACGGGTTTGGAAAAGTTTTGAAGCGGTAAATGAAGAAATGATTATTTTTCCGAAACTTTTATTAAAGAAACCTAACCAACGTATTATGAGTTTATTCAGAAAAAAGTCATTGGATGGCCTGATGGCACAGGCTGCGGATTCAGAAAAAGGATTAAAACGGACGCTTGGTGCCGGAAGCCTGGTTGCATTGGGAATCGGGGCCATCATCGGAGCCGGTCTGTTTGTGCGTACCGCTGCCGCTGCCGGTGAACATGCCGGGCCCGCTGTTACCTTATCATTTGTAGTTGCAGCCATAGGTTGTGCGTTTGCTGGTTTGTGTTATGCCGAGTTTGCGTCCATGATTCCCATTGCGGGTAGTGCGTACACGTATGCGTATGCAACCATGGGTGAACTGGTAGCCTGGATCATTGGCTGGGCGCTGATTCTTGAATATGCCTTAGGAGCCGCCACTGTTTCCATCGCCTGGAGTGAGTTCCTGAATAAACTGCTGGAGCAGTACGATCTCGGATCGATACCTTATGAATGGTGCCATTCTCCTTTTGAAAAAGCACTGGATGCCGCCAACGTTATGCACCACGGTATCATGAATATTCCCGCGCTGTTTATCCTGCTGCTGTTATCCCTGCTGCTGATCAAAGGAACACAGGAATCTGCTTTTGTTAATGCCATCATCGTATTCATCAAAGTGGCCATCGTAGTCCTGTTTATTGTGGTGGGATGGAAGTTTATCAATGGCGCAAACCATACACCTTATATGATACCTGCCGATGCGCCCCCTGCCTTGAAACCCGACGGCAGCCAGTATAGCTATGGCGATTTCTTCCGTCACGGCTGGGGTGGTGTATTACGCGGTGCAGCCATCGTATTCTTTGCCTTTATTGGTTTTGATGCTGTTTCTACCGCCGCCCAGGAAGCCAAAAACCCAAAGAGAGATATGCCAATCGGTATCCTGGGTTCCCTGGTTATCTGTACCATACTGTATGTTCTGTTCTCCTATGTACTTACCGGTGTTGCTCCTTATACCGATTTCGTAAAGTCAGGTAAAGAAGCCTCTGTTGCTTACGCGATAGAAACCTATATGCTCAACTATGGCTGGCTTGCCAAAGCGGTAACCATTGCCATTCTTGCGGGTTTCTCGTCTGTAATACTGGTGATGCTGATGGGACAAAGCCGTGTATTCTACACCATGTCTACAGACGGCCTGTTACCAAAAACATTCTCTGACCTGCACAAAAAATACCGCACGCCGTATAAATCCAATCTGATACTTTTTGTATTCGTGGGACTTTTCTCGTCTTTCATTCCCGGAAGCGTTGCCGGGGACCTGACCAGTATCGGAACTTTGTTTGCTTTTGTATTGGTTTGCGTAGGCGTATTGGTGATGAGAAAGAACGACCCCGGACGTGTTCGTCCGTTTAAAACACCGTTGGTGCCCTTTGTTCCGATAATGGGTATACTGGTATGTTCTGCTATGATCATTTCACTTGACAACAACACCCTGCTATCCGCATTTTTCTGGATGGTGCTGGGTCTGCTGGTTTATTTTAGTTATAGTAAAAAAAGAAGCAAACTCAATAATCCGGGCGATATTCTGCCAAAGGCATCGGATTTTGAAAAACACTAAGAGATCAGCCCCCGGAAAACCCGGGGGCTTTTTTTGGACTTGAAAGCCTGCATCACCTATTTTTGCAGCCTGCCGGGCCCGCGGGGCCTGTCATTAAATACTAACTATGGGAAGGATTTTTGAAGTACGCAAGGCCACCATGTTTGCCCGTTGGGATAAGATGGCCAAACAGTTCACCCGGATAGGCAAGGAGATCGTGATCGCGGTGAAGGCAGGCGGACCCGATGTTGCCACCAATCCCGCTTTGCGCCGTTGTTTCCAGAATGCAAAAAGCGTGGGGATGCCCAAGGACCGCGTAGAAGCGGCCATTAAACGGGCAATGGGTAAAGACACCAGCAACTATGAAGAGGTTTTATACGAAGGCTATGCGCCACACGGCGTTGCACTGCTGGTAGAAACCGCAACCGATAACCATGTACGCACCGTTGCGAATGTAAAAAGTCATTTCAACAAGGGCCATGGTGCCCTGGGAAACAGTGGCAGTGTAAGTTTCCAGTTTAAGAAAATGGGTGTATTCAAACTAAAGCCCGAGGGATTGGATTTAGATGAACTGGAACTGGAACTGATAGACCATGGCCTCGATGAACTTGGTGAAAGCAACGATGAAAATGGAAACAGCGTACTCGTATTACGCTGCGCTTTTGTGGATTTTGGTAAACTCCAGAAAGCGCTGGAAGATAAAAGCATTACACCCATCAGCGCCGAACTGGAATGGATTCCCACTACAACCGTTCCCGTTACCGATGAGCAGGCAGAAGATGTAAGTAAACTGATTGAAAGACTGGAACAGGATGAGGATGTGAATAAGGTGTTTCATAATATGGCTTAGAAAGTCAAAATTAAAAAGTCAAAAGTCAAAAACCCGACGGCAACTTTTTTTGACTTTTGACTTTTGACTTTTCACTTTTGACTTAATCTCATTCGAATGAACAACCCCGAACCCACTCCTCCCGTCATTCTCTTCGACGGCATTTGTAACTTGTGCAGTTCTATGGTTCAGTTCGTGATCAGGCATGATCCCCGTCATCATTTCCGGTTTGCTTCCCTGCAAAGTAATTTCGGACAGGGGGTATTGAAAAAATTCGACCTTCCGATAGACGATTTGGGTTCTTTTATTTTACTTGAGGGAGACCGGGTCTTTACGAAATCCGAAGCGGCTTTGCGCGTCGTAAAGAAATTAAATGGCGCATGGTCCGCACTGTATGGATTGATCATTGTTCCTGCTTTTGCAAGGGACGCGGTATATAATCTTGTAGCAAAAAAGCGTTACCGGTGGTTTGGTAAACAGGAAAACTGCTGGCTACCTACACCGGAGTTGAAAGGGCTTTTTATCAACGATTAACTTTCATAGTGAATACAATGGAGGCAGTGAATGCACCTGCTATACCTGATGTTTTTTTAGTAAGAAAACCTTTCTTCCACCATTTGCTTACCGGGTACAGCGTTTCACAGAGTGGGTTGATATAAATGAACGCCTGCAACAATATTCATTTGCCGCGCCCTTCAGGGCGTGGATGGAAGGACAATTGTGAAAATATTATGGGGCTTTAGTCCCGGGTATGATTCAAGAGAAACAGAGGGGACTGCAATTCCCCACGAATAGCCAACAATACAAACGTATCCAGGCCCTGAAGGGCGCCGCAACAGTTAAATCGATTTCAAGCTATAAGTAATCATTTTTAAATGGACGCCGTGTACTGAGGCATTACAGCTTTGGTGTAACCTGACTATAAATCGGAATGGCAAAGCTCTATTCATTCATCATATCCTGCACAGCCCACACAATATCTTCCGCATTGGGTTTGCTGAAATAATCGCCATCACTTCCATAACTGGGTCTGTGCGCCTGGGCAGTAAGGGTTCTGGGGCTCACATCAAGCCATTGAAATGCTTTCTGTTCTTCCATAATTTTATTGAGCATAAAAGCTGCGGCACCGCCCGGCACATCCTCATCAACAAAAATGATCCGGTTGGTCTTTTTGAGAGATTCAATTATTTTATGGTGAATATCAAAAGGCAATAAAGTCTGTACATCAATAATTTCGCAACTGGTACCCAGTTTAGCGAGCCGGTCAGCCGCATCTTCAATGATACGAAGGGTGGAACCATAGGATACGATGGTCACGTCCGTACCTTCTCTTATCACTTCAGGTATACCCAGCGGCACGGTAAATTCGAGAAGGTTACCCGGCATCTTTTCTTTGAGCCGGTAACCATTCAGGCATTCAATTACCACTGCGGGATCATTGCCTTTGAGTAACGTGTTGTACATGCCTACCGCCTGCACCATATTCCGGGGTACACAGATATGCAATCCACGCAACGCATGAATTATCATACCCATGGGTGATCCGCTGTGCCAGATGCCTTCCAGACGGTGCCCCCTGGTGCGGATGATCAGCGGATAGCTTTGTTGTCCTTTGGTGCGGAAATGAACCGTGGCCACGTCATCACTCAATGGTTGAAGCCCGTATAAAAGATAATCGAGGTATTGTATTTCGGCTATCGGACGCAATCCCCGGAATGCCATACCGATTGCCTGGCCCACTATCGTGAGTTCCCTGATGCCGGTATCGGAAATCCTGTCAACGCCATGTTTATCCTGTAATCCGGCAAATCCCTGGTTTACGTCTCCTATATGCCCCACATCTTCACCAAATGCATACACAAAAGGGTTCTGCGTAAACAGCGCATCGAAATATTTATTGAGTATTTCATAACCATTCACAAAAGGCGCATCAAAAGAGATCAGGGGTTTTATTTCTTCCACTTTCAACGGGCTCCTGGGACCTTCGTTATACAAATGACTATTGTACTGCTTTTTATTTTCCAGGCGCAGGCTTTCGTAGAATGATTTTATTTCTTCTGCCGAAGGTGAGTGAGGTGCTGCCTCCATGGCGAGGGAAAGGGTTCTGAGTACATCGCGACGCAGGGGTTCTTTATTGAACGCAAGATCGTTTGCCAGTTTCTGGAGGAAATTGTACACTTCCATATCGTTGATCACAATCTCCCTGATCAGGCGGCAGGCTTCAGCGGCCTGTTCCTTTATCGGTGCCTGAAATTTTTCCCATGCCGCGTTCCTGCCTTCACGAACCAACTGTTTGGCATTGGCTTCTATCTCTGAAAGTTCATCAGCATCAGCAAGGCCATTGGCAATCATCCATTCCTTCATTTTCCTGATACAGTCCCACTCTTTCTCCCATTCAAGTCTTTCCGGTGTTTTGTAACGCTCATGACTGCCACTGGTTGAATGGCCCTGTGGTTGCGTTACTTCTTCCACATGAAACAAAACCGGTACATGGGTTTGTCTTACTGTGCGTAATGCTTCTTCAAAAACCTCGCACATACCTGCATAGTCCCAGGCTTTTACTTTATAGATTCGAATGCCGTTGGTATCCTCTTCTTTCTCCATTCCCTTCAACGCTGCAGAAATGGAGCCTTTGGTAGTCTGGAAATTTTTAGGAACAGAGATGCCATAACCATCATCCCACACAAAAACAGCAAGTGGCACCTGCAATACACCGGCAGCATTAATGGTTTCCCAGAAATGGCCCTCTGAGGTGCTGGCATCACCAATGGTGCAGAAGCAAATTTCATTTCCGTTATGGCTGAGCGATTCGAAATGCCCGGAGTTCTTTGTATTACGGAAGCATTTGGATGCATATGCCAGCCCAAGTGCCCGGGGCATCTGAGAGGCAGTAGGCGCCATATCAGATGAAATATTTTTACGGTTGGCCAGGTCCAGCCAGTTGCCGTTATCGTCTACGATTTTGGTGGCAAAATGCGCATCCATCTGCCTGCCCGCGCTAAAGGGGTCATTGTTCACATCGGGATCTGCATATAACTGTGCGAAAAACTGCTCAACCGTGGCAAGCCCGGTGGCAAACATAAAGGTCTGGTCGCGGTAATACCCGCTGCGAACATCACCCGCCTGGAAAAACTTGGCCATGGCTATCTGGGCCACCTCTTTACCATCTCCAAAAATGCCAAATTTACCTTTGCCAGTCAGTACTTCCCTCCTGCCCAATAAACTCACTTCACGGCTGAGCACCGCCACCTTGTAATCTTCCAGGATGGTATTTCTGAAACCCTCGAAAGATAGCATCTCCTCCTGGTATTCCACTGACTGCGACTGTTCCATGGAACAAAAATAGCATTACGTCCCGAATCACCTAGGGAAATTAGTTGGGGGCTGAAAAAAGCCGGAAAGGTTAAAAAAGACCCATTAATTTAAGGCAAATTTTAGGTAAAATTGAACCGGGCATGCTTTTGGATAGTTGGTTTCGGTAAATTTGTTCTGTCCGGCTCTGAGGACCGGAACCAGAAGCATTCATCAACATAAAATAGACAATGAAAAAAGTACTTTTACTCGCCAGTCTTTTCGTTACTGCCAACCTTTTTGCGCAGACGCCAGGTATTGCATTCAAGGAGACCAAACACAGTTTTGGTAAGATCAAACAGAATGTGCCGGCTACTTACACGTTTAGTTTTACAAACAACATGGCTAAGCCGGCATTGGTAGAAGTGGCCACCGCCGAATGTGGCTGTACTACACCGGTGTACAGTAAAGAGCCCATAGCCAAAGGCAAAACCAGCACCATAAAAGTAACGTATAACGCGGCCAGCATGGGCAGTTTTACCAAGAAGGTAACGGTAAAATTCCTGAATGTGCCTGAACCGGTTATTCTTACCATTGATGGGGAAGTGATTCCAGCAGCGAAGGCCGCGGTAAAAACAAAATAGATCAATATACCTGCTATAAAAACGCGATCCATGGGTCGCGTTTTTTGTTTTGAATACGTTGGGCACCCCGCTATCTTTGCGCCATGCTACAGATCAGTAAACGCGGACAGGCTATGCCCGCATCCCCTATCAGAAAACTGGTGCCTTACGCGGAAGCTGCCAAAAGAAAAGGAATCAAAGTTTATCACCTCAATATTGGCCAGCCGGATATTGAAACCCCGAAAATGGTACTGGATGCTGTGCGACACAGCGATTTTAAAGTACTGGAGTACAGCCACAGTGCGGGCAATGAGAGTTACCGCCGCAAACTGGTTGGTTATTATGAGAGTGTTGGCGTGCATGTGAACCATAACGAGATCATCATAACCACCGGTGGAAGTGAAGCCATACAGTTTGGTTTTATGGCTTGCCTGGATGCAGGTGATGAAGTAATTATTCCCGAACCCTTTTATGCCAACTACAATGGCTTTGCGGTAGCAGCAGGCGTAACTGTAGTACCCGTTACGTCTCATATTGAAAATGGATTTGCATTACCGCCCATAGAAGAAATAGAAAAAAAGATCACGGCCCGCACCAAAGCCATCGTGATATGCAATCCCAACAATCCCACCGGGTACCTGTACAGCAATGCTGAAATGCAGCAGTTAAAAGAGATCATACTACGCCATAACCTGTACCTGTTTTCTGATGAGGCATACAGGGAATTCTGTTATGAAGGACACCAGACAAGTGCCATGCATTTAACCGGCGTTGATGAACATGTGATCATCATGGATACGATCAGCAAAAGGTACAGCGCGTGCGGGGGAAGAATCGGCGCGTTCATTACGAAGAATACAACCGTGCTTGATGCAGTAATGAAATTTGCACAGGCAAGATTGAGCCCGCCCAGCTTTGCACAAATAGCCGGTGAAGCAGCCATAGACCTGCCTGCCGATTATTTTGATACCACCAAAGCAGAATATCGCTCACGCCGCGACCTGATTGTAAAAAGACTAAATGCAATGAAAGGCGTTTTTTGTCCCAATCCGGGCGGGGCCTTTTATGCGATGGCAAAACTGCCTATTGATGACTCAGACAAATTTTGTCAATGGTTACTGGAAAGCTTCTCCTACCAGAACCAAACCGTGATGCTGGCACCCGCCACCGGATTTTATGGCACTCCTGGCTTGGGCAAACAGGAAGTAAGGCTGGCCTATGTATTAAATTTAAATGATATTAATCAGGCGATGGATTGCCTTGAAAATGCATTATTAACCTACAAAACTAGCTAATAATTTGCTTATCAATTAATTATCTATAATTAAGGTTGTAAATCAATTATATATAAAAATATCATAATAATTTATATTTTACAATAAAATGACATTATTTCCAAGTTTTGCTGAAAAAAATAATTAATTACTAAATAAGATACTATGTTATAAAAAATCCCTTATCTTTGATTTGTAATTGAGAAGCCAAGGTAAGTGAGCAGGAAGGAAAGCTGGTGGTGAATTGATTAAGGAATTACTAATTATCTCTTTTTTCTTATATGGCAAGCAATCGAAGACGTCCCCTGTTTCTACAGGGGACTTTTTTATGCCCGTTTTCGTTCTATTCCGGAACACTGGCACTAAACGCGCCCTTCTCATCTTTTAGAGAGTAGCACAAATTGGGATTGATAAGACCATACATTCGCCCATTCCTCACTTCAAAACTCATATAGATACGTCCATTGGCCCTCCATCCCCTGCCCGAAAGTTCTTTTCCGTTTGCATAAACGATATGCTTTAACGCAGCGCCCGACGCATACCATTCTTTGTAATCGCCCTGGTAATTGCCATTATCAAAATGATATTCAAAGCGCAGATTGCCGTTGGGCCACCATCCCCTGTGTACGCTGTCTTTCTCTCCCTTGTGGTACCAGCGCCAGGCTTCTTTGCTGCCATCGGGATAAAAACCCGCATAAGCCCCCTCTTCAATTCCCTTGTAAAAACTTTGGGTGGTTTTTATTTGTCCCGACTCAAAAAAAGAAACGATCGTTCCGCTGAATGGCTGGCTACGGTAATACCACACTCCATTTTCGAGGCGCAGCAAAGAATCTGTGGCCCTTACCATACCGCCTGGTATTGTTACCGCAACTGTTTCAGTTTCTGTTTGCACATCATCTAACGCTGGCAGATTACATGCGCTGATGATGAGGAAGTATATGACTACGCATCTCTTCATCGTTCTGCCTGTAATACTTTAATATCTGCGATCAGGTTCTCCACTTCCGCAACAGATGTTCCCTTATAAATTCCGCGTATTCTTTTATGCGTATCGATGAGGAGGAAATTTTCGGTGTGTAAAAACGCATCACTGCTTTTTTGCATACCCAGGTCCTGGTCCGCAAAATAAGCTTCACGGGCAATACGGTATAGTTGATCCCGGTTGCCGGTAACCAGGTTCCATTTGCCGGGAAGCACGCCAAATGCTTTAGCATACTGCTGTAAACGGGGCACGCTGTCGCCTTCGGGTGTTACACTATGCGACAGTAACATTACGTTGGGATCGTCTTTGAAAGCAGCCTGCACCAAGCCGAGGTTAGTACTGAGTCTTTTGCATATACCGGGACAGGCTGTAAAGAAAAAATCAGCAACATAAATTTTCCCCTGGAATGTTTTTTCTGTTACCGTATCACCCTGCTGGTTAACAAACTGAAACGGTGGAATGGTATGAATGGAATCATAGCCAGGTGAGGATTGCTCTATCCAACGCGGCGTAAAGTCTGCACTGGTGTAAAAAGGAAGTATGGTGGCAGGCTGTTCCGATGTCTGCCGCGGTTGATTACAGGAAAGCACCCACACTATTATGACCGTATAGCTAATCCATCGCATCTGCATATTATTTTTCTTTTGTGGGAGGTGCTTCGGGTCTTGCGCCACGCGCGGGTGGGCGCATGGTTTTTTCTATCGAAATATATTTTTGATACTGTGCGGGCGTTAATGCCAATTTGATTGCCGCGTCCCTTGTCTTGCTCAGCCTTTCCACCGCTTCTTTGTCTTTTGGCGGGGGCGGTGGCGGAGGTGGCGGTGGTTTTTCTCCTGGCTCCCGCAGTTTGTCCATCCCCATGAAAAAATCCCTGTAAGCGGCTGCTAACTTTTCCGTTTGCGTGGCCGATAGTTTTAACTCCTTTTCAAATTTTCCGGAAACATGTTTTATCCTATCCGGTGGCCCGGGTGGCTGCGCATACATACTGTTCAACGCTAAAACACCCAACATCAAAAAAAATATTTTTTTCATAATTGCTATGTAAATACTGTGATAAAATCCTCCTCTTTTTCTCAACCCGCAAATACCTGTTTCGATTGATGCGCTACGGGTATCTGTCTCTGAATAGAAAAGCTGGGGCCGCTTACGCAAAAAAGCTATTGGGTTACGGATCCTTTTGTTCCATAGAAACCGCTGCCATTGATATAAGGTGCGTCGGCGGTTATATGGTAATGGTAAATACCATTGGGATAATCTGCAGTAACGCCTGTATGACCGTGGTAAACATCCAGGTCCGCGCTAACCAGTGTTTTACCGGATTCCAGCGGGCCATATACCGGAAACCCATCCAGCAGGAATCCGACCAATGCGCTCCGCGAATGATTGAGCGTAATATAAAGAGGTTCTACATGATAATGGTAGGATGCGCTCTGATCCGGGTGTCCATTGTACTGGTCAAAAGAATTGATCTCGTTGGTCAACGGAACATTGGGTCCTGCATATTGGTTATAAATAGGCACTCCATTTACCGCTACTCCAATCGGGCCCAGTGGGGTGGCCTCGTGTGAAGCATTCACAGCAGGGTTGGCAGGGATCTTGAAAGTGTAACTTTTTGTGCCGATAGTGTTGGGGTTTTTTGCGAATGCGCTGTTGGATCCGTTATATGCCTGGTATCGGGAATCGGATGCGGCAAAATAACAACTCTTGTGATCGGGCACTCCGTCCGATTTGATGGTGATGGTGCTTCCATCAGATGAGATGGCTACGGTGGAATTGAATTTTTTAAATACATCCGGCAATACTGTAGTAGTTGCCGTGGTGGTGGTGGTTGCAGTATCTTTTTTACAGGAGATGATCGCAATCGTGGCGGGCAGGAGCAATGTCACCGACCATTTGTAATATCTTTTCATCTTTCAGGTTTTTATAGTTAGATGCATAACCAGTTTCAAAACCTTTGCTCGGATAAAAAAATTTATGGGTGTGGCGGCGGTGGACCCGGTTCCTCATCGTGTTGTGGGGGGCCATCTCCGGGCGGACGCCGTTCCCTTCTACCTGGAGGTGGGCCCTGCGCATTGAATGGCGGTGCATTCATCCGCAATACGTCCTGGATAATGTTGTCAAACTTTCTTTTTTGTTGATCATTACACATCATCCGCACTTTTTGAAAATGGCGAAACGTGGCTATGTCCAACTGCTGATCCGCACCTGCAGCCCTGGCGGCTGCCTTTGAAAGCATGCTATCATCTACCGATGCTTCTTTTAATAAAGCAAAAAAAGAATCCTTCACCACGCGGGTATTCCTGCGGATATCCATCACCTGGCGGCGATGCCCGGCAACAAGCTCTTCCAGTTGTTGTTTTTGTGCCGAATCAAAGCCCAGTTCTTTTACCAGGAACGCGGTTACCCCTCTCCGGCCCCCTTCCGGCGGGGCAGCCTGCCTTTGTTTTAACAGCCAGAAAGCGGCAAGGGTGGCTATGTTCAGGGCTACCAGCAAAATAAATGCAAGCGTGGCCCATTTATTCCTGTTGAAATAACTCATCATGGCGTAGGTTTTTCATTGTAAACGGATGTTCCGTTAAGGTCATACTCCTCTGCAAATACTTCTATGCCCGTTGCATTATTAGTTGAACGACTATCGCTTTGAAGGAAATTACTTATCACAAATACATTCAGCACCAACAGCAGGCACAATGTTGCGAAAGAGAGTACGGGTCTGTTGAACCATACCCACCCATGCAATTCAGCGCTTCTGTTTGCAAGTCTTCCCTCAAGCCTTGTAAGAAAAAAATCGGGCGCTTCCGCGCGGCGTATACTGTCCAGGCTTGCCAGAATTTCATCTATATGTTGCGGAGAGGTATTGTTTTTTTTCATCATCAGAATTATGGTTGTTTATAGTAGGATGTCAATTGCCTTCGTAAATTTTCTTTGGCGCGGTGCATCAAGGCTTCCACTGCTTTCACGCTAAGGTTCATGATGGCCGCCACTTCTTCGTACGATAACCCTTCTGTTTTTACCAGGGTAAATGCGATTCGCTGGTTAGCGGGTATCTGCCGCATTGCCCGGAAAAGTATGGCTGCGTTTTCCCTGTTATCCAGTTGTACGCCCGGGTGATGAAAATGCACCGCGGCTTCCTCTCTTGCTCCCAAACCTGCCCAGGACCTGAGGTCAGCAATTCTTTTCCGGGCTTTTTTCTTCCGCTCTGCATCCAGTGCCTTGCTGACGGCGATGCGGTAAATCCAGGTTGACAATTTGGCCTCTCCCCGAAATGTTGCTATCGACTGGAACACCTGGATGAACACTTCCTGAGATACATCTTCGGCATCAGCGGCATCCTGAATAATGCTCAATACGGTATTGTATACCATGCTTTGGCAGGTGCCCACCAACTGCTTAAAAGCGGATGGATCACCTTGTTGAAGTGCGTGAATGAAAGCCTGGTCGTTCAATTAGTTCCTGATTAGCAGTTAGACGCCTTGGGTGAGAAAATCCTTCGCCCAAATTAAAAAAAAGGAGCCGGGATGGGTAATTAGCTTTCGAAGCACTATTTTATCACGGAATGATTGGCAGCATTTTATATCTTTCTACCCGTTAAGGACCTGCAAAACCGGAAGGCTAAGGCAGCAAATTGTAAAGGGCACGCATCATAATGATGAAAATGACCCATTTTATTAAAACCCATCTGTTAAGCACACTACTGCTGATGCCCCTGCTTACCATGGCACAGGGATACCAGGCATTACATGGGTCTCCGTATTCAGGCAGCACCGCGGTATTCAACAATCCCGCGGCCTCCATCGGGTCTGCATATAAATGGGACCTGACTTTACTTTCCACGCAATTTAAATTAAGCACCAACGGCTCATACCTGCAGGATTTCAGTTTGTCAAACCAGGCTAATACCACGCTGGGGTTGCGCAATGGCTATGGCAGCCGGTTTGTACACACCAACATGGACCTGAGCTTCCTGAATTTTTTATACAAAATTGATAACCGCAAAGCTGTCAATCTTAGTTTCCGCGCAAGAACGTATAACCATGCCAAAAGTCTGCCCTTCAATTATGTAGACTCAACAATCAATAGTTTCAACAGTTTCCTGGTTGCCAACCGCAACACTGCTTTCCTGGAAGGATTTGTTACGCATTCCGGCTGGCTGGAGGCAGGGTTAAACTATTCGCAGGTTTTGTCAGAAACGGATAATACACGCCTTACGGGTGGTATTACTTTACAGATCATGAAAGGCATATCGGGTGCGTTTATGAAAATAAGTAAAGTGAGTTTCCTGGAGCAGAAAAACAGCACGGATACCGCTTATCTGTTTACCAATGGCCGCGGCTCTTTTGCCTATTCCGATAATTATGACGGCACAGATGGATTTAAGGATTTTGTGAACAGGGCCAAAACAGGCTTGGGACTTAGCCTGGGAATAGAGTACCTGGTATATGATGCCGCAAACAATGAAAGCGGCAGTATGAACAACCTAAACTACGACTGGAAAATAGGGGTGAGTGTAATGGACATTGGCGCCCAATCGTTTCGGGCCAGCCAGTATTCAAGACAGTTTGCCGATCCCAATACCAATATTTCTGACGCCTCTGTTGATAATAAATTAACCGGCGCCGCCAACATCAGGGACTTTGGCGATTCACTGGCTACGCTCTTTAACGGCAACTCGGTGATCACTGATAATTTTTCAGTAAGCAACCCCACCAGGCTGATTGTGAACGTAGACAAAAACCTGGGAAACCATTTTTATGTGAATGGGGAACTGAGCATGAATTTCTTTGCTACTTCCAGCTATAATAAACTGAATACGCGGGAACTTAATTTACTGACCATTACGCCAAGATGGGAAACCATTGGGCTTGGGGCATACCTGCCGGTTCAGTATAATACACAGGGACAATTCTGGATAGGGGCAGCCGTTAAACTCGGGCCGCTGGTGCTGGGCCTACATAACCTGGGTCTATTGAAAAAAGATCCCGGGTTGAATGGTGGCGGCTACCTGTTGGTATCCATCCACCCATTCAGCAAAAGAAAAATGATCAGCAAGCTGGATTGTCTCTAACCACTGTATGTTTATCAACCGTTGATCCTGGAAACCGGGGGTACTATGATTCAGTCTGAATATTAGCAGCCTGTTTTCCTTTTTTACCGTCTGTGATCTCAAATGTCACTTTCTGTCCTTCTTTCAAAGTTTTGAAACCTCCGCTTGTGTTGATTGCAGAAAAATGTGCGAAAAGATCTTCTCCTCCACCATCCGGTGTGATAAAACCAAAACCCTTTGCATCGTTGAACCATTTTACAGTTCCTGTTGGCATAACTTATAAATTTATAAGGCTAAATATAGGGATTTTCCCTCTTTTCACCGCTTTTTAGCCAATTCACAGTACCAACCGGCCGCAACAATGTTGTGCTGATAAATTGCTACAAGGGCTTATAACCAACTGTTCCGGCGGAAATGGGCCCAACTGAATGTGTGAATGTTGCAATTTTTTCAAAAAGTTGTGTAACAGATTTGATGCCACTGGTTCAGACCTTTAGGGTGCCTTTGTGTCGGACACGCAATGCGCAGTGTATATGGAAAAAAATGGTAGCCGGAACATAGTTACAAACAGTATCAGGTTGTTGATCTTTCTCTCCGTATTGGCAACAGCGCAGGCGCAGGACATACCGGCTTTTCACCAGAAATTTGTATCCTTCCCTTTTCCCATGGATCGTCCCTGGAAAGCATCACTGGGTTTTAGCCTCACTACTCTGGCACAGGATGTAACCGAAGAACAGCATTTACGCGTACCCTGCGGGGAATTTCATTTGCTGCGTAAAATCAGTCACAATTCTTATATCGATGGAAAAGTTAGTTTCCAGGTATTCCAGAACCAGGTGAGTATTGGTCCCAGATGGGCCTTCCCTATTTCGCACAGGATGTCTGTATCATTGGGAAATGATGTGGCATTCTGGTTTGGCAACTTCAACCTCGAGGGTTTTAAAACAACGGGGCATGGTTTCCAGAACTACCCCAATATTTCTGTAGGCTACCGCTTCAACAAAGGAATACTGCTCACCTTCAAAGAGGAAGCCATTATGAACCTTTCCATAAAAGCAAAAACAGGAACCACCCCTGTTACTTCTGACTATCGTTTATTTGGGGGTTCCTCTTTTACGGCCACATTGGAACAGCCGTTTTATGGTAACAAAAGTTTATCTCTGGGCTTTCGCTTTATATACACAGATTTTTTCTGGCAAACATGGGCGCTGTTCGAAACGTTTGACCGAAACATTTTTTATCCGCAACTTTTAGTAGGCTTTATATTTTGAAGTACCTGTTTTACATATCGTTAATTGTACTCGGTTTTTCCTCGTGCATAAAAACATTCGAGGCACCGGTACCTGATACACGCTGGACAAGATTTGACTCTGCCTCAGCCCGACCTTTAGCATTTGCCACACGCCAGCGCATGGAGGGCATCTATACACTTGGGAATGGTGCAGGTGATTTTGGAGAACTGGCCGCGGTAAAATGGAGTCATTACATTGACGGATCCGACAGCAGCTTTTACCTTTCTTTCTTTTGTGAAAAAGAAGTCGCTTATTTCATCTGTGAAGGGAGACGGCAGGACAGTACGATTCTTTTGAATGGTTACTGGCGCAAAATGGTTACGACCGGAACGGGAAAAGTACGCCTAACCATCAGCGCCCGCAATGGTGCCAAAGCATTACTGGGAACCGCTGCATTGACGGCATCTGACAGCATTGTGATAGAGGGAAATTATGGCTCCGGTGACGAGCTGCCGGCCATACCGATCAGGTTAAAACTAACAAGGCCGCTGTATAAAGCCAGGCCCCTGCAGATTGTTGCCCATAGATTGGGTGGACGCAATGCCGACCTGCTACCCGCTTCAGAAAATTCGGTGGAGCTGATGAAGCTTGCCCCAAGAATGGGCGCAACAGGTGTTGAAACAGATGTACGCCTCACAAAAGACGGCGTGCCGGTGATGTATCATGATGCCACACTTAATGACAGGCTGATACAGAAGAACGGCTTAGTGGGACCCATAGAAAATTACAGCTATGCCCAACTGAACACATTGGTGCGGCTGCTGAATGGGGAAAAGATACCTACCCTGCGCGAGGTATTGCACAGCTTTGTATATAACACTTCGCTTACATTCTTATGGATCGATACCAAGTATGACGGCCCTATGCAGGTTTTACGGGATATGCAGAAGGAATTTTTGCAGAAGGCCGCCGCCATCGGCCGGAAAGTAGATATCGCGATAGGTATTCCTGATAAGGATGTGTTGAAAAATTTTATGCAACTACCCGGCTACCAGAATATTCCTTCCGTATGTGAATTGACAATTGAGGATGTGATAGCTACCAATGCATCCATCTGGGCACCGCGATGGACACTGGGAACCCAGAACGAAGAGGTATCTAAAATGCAGGCCCAGGGTAGAAAAGCGTTTGTATGGACGCTGGATGTGCCGGGAAATATAGCAACATTTATAAAGGAAGGAAAATTTGATGGCATCTTATCCAATTATCCTTCAGCCGTAGCTTTTTATTATTATGTTCAACAGTAAGTACGTATTGCGTTTCGTTTTGGTTACCATGATGCTGCCGGCATTGAGTAATACCTATGCGCAGGGCGATACTGTTTACACTGGCCGGGGCGAATACGCGTTGGTGGCCTATATAAGTGGTGGCATGGGCTATTACACTGAAAACGCCGGAACGCCCCTGAATGTAAAAGCCGTTACCACCAAAAGGGGTTTCGTGGGTTCGCTGCGGGTACTATGGCACCCGGATCACTTGCTGCGGGTAGGACTTGAAACAGGGCACATGACCTTCTACTCTTATACGTTTGTGGATTCAACAGGCAACAAAGGCAAGACCGCATTGACCGCGATTCCCATGCTGCTGGTTGCTTCCATGCCAATAACTGCGCGGCTAAATGCATTTTTTGGTACAGGTTTCTATAACGTTACTTCCAATCTCGACTATGCGGGCAAAACCAGTTCCAATAAACTTAGCGTAGGCTGGATGCTGGCAGCATCGTATGTTCACCCCATTAGCAAGGACCTTGGGCTGGGTGCCGAACTGAAATGGATGGATGCTGCCCAGACAGCGGATGCCTCCCTTGTAGGACAGTTACAGCTGGTATGGAAATTTAAGAAATGGTAAATACAGTAACCGAATGTTCCTGAAATTGACAATAGCCGGTCTGTTCTTTTGTATGGTACCTCCTCACGATCATAATATTGCACCTCAGGATATTGCGGACAACAATAAGGAGATAACTTTTGCCAGTGATACCCAGGCGCCGCTATGGGTGGAACGCCTGATGCTAAAATCAAACCGTAACCGCACGGCTACGCGAATGATTTTTTCCGATATGCTGGCTCGAAAGCCGATCGCTCTTTTTTTATTGGGAGATGTAGTGTCATGGGGTTCCAGCAACCTTGCCTGGAAAAGGGTTAGCAATTACCTCGATAGTTTTCGCGCGCATAAAGTACCGGTGTACGCAACAATGGGTAACCATGAACTGATGGGCATCAAAAGAATGCGTACAAAGGGCCAGCAGATATTTGAGAAAATATTCCCTGAGTACCAGCGAACGGGATTTGCACAGGTGGTAGATTCCATTGCCATTATATTGCTGAATTCAAATTTCAGTATGCTGAGCAGGGCGGAAGACACGGCACAGATTCAGTGGTATGAAAAAACGCTGGCGCAGATGGATGCTGACCCTGCCATTCAATACATCATCACAGGTTGCCATCATTCACCCTTTACCAATAGCCGCATTGTAGGATCCTCAAAGGCGGTACAGCAAAGATTTGTCAAACCCTTTATGCAGGCGCACAAAACATCGCTGTTCTTATCCGGGCACGCTCATGCTTTCGAGCATTTTAAAAAAGAAGGAAAGGACTTTATGGTAATAGGCGGTGGTGGTGGGGTACACCAGCCCCTGAATACCAAATCCAGGGCCATTACGGACCTCGCTGCCGGGTATAAACCCATGTTCCACTACCTTTCTGTGAAACGACAGCAGGAACATTTGCTGATTACTTCTCACCGGTTAAACAAAGCGTTTACCGGTTTTGATGCGGGCTTAACCACAAACATTGCCCGCCCTGTGACGATAGAAAAACCGGCTACGGTGATTGAATAACGGGATACGTGATCTGAGAATTCGGAAAGGCTACTAAGCTACTTCAAACGCCACCTGGTAGAAATTATTTACAGCCACCACCGGCTTTAGTTGTACATAAAAATTACCCACAAACTCAGTGTAGGCCTTAAATTCATGCATGGGTACATTAAATTCATCAAACATGATGATATCTCCCCTGCGAAGAAAAGGATAGAGCTGCGATAAAGTGAAAATAGTGGCAGAATACAGATCTGCGTCAAGCAGAATTATTTTAGGTGTTGGCGATTCGAGCAGTGACCTGTTCTGCGAAATAAAACCCGGCAGTGTATCCTGGAAAAGACCTTTGACAAACAATCCCCTGGCATCATTCATTTCGGGCATAGCGAAACGCATATCCCCTTTATCATAAAACGCCCCCCATTTTTCAGGCAACCCTTCAAAGGTATCAAAACCAAAAAAACGGGATTGCATGTGGTGGTTATGCTGCATCCACCAGCGGAAAGAATCACCGGCGGCTACTCCAAATTCCAGGTAAAGTACTGGAGCATTCTCATTTGTACAGTTATCACATACAAACTTATACAACTGATACCGCTTGGCATAGTTCCGGATGAGAGAGAAATAATCGCTGGAAGCGAACCTGCTTTTATTCTTTATTATCCATAAAAGCAGCTTATTGAAATAGGAAAGAAATAAAAAAGCTTTTGACAGTGGCGCCAATACCAGGGTCACCGGCAGGAACAACAAAATATCCTTTAACAACTTAACCAGGCTTATCATAAGCGTTTTTTATTAATGGTCTATCTACAATCCAGACATGGCGCCGATGTGTAGAAATGTATTTCTCACCAGTTCAGCGTGTCACGCGCAAAGATGGGCAAATGTCAATGCGGGCAAAAATAGGATATGAAGTACAAACTACAGCATTCCAAAAAAAGCGTTCAAATCCATCAACCACAATACGCGTCCTTTCAGGTAATTACGGCTGCTACAAAAAACCCTTCCCTACTGCTGGTTATCCTGGTTCAGGAAAGTTAGATTGATGCGGTGACGCTCTTTTTTGCAGCTTCGGGAATATGCTGCTCATTATGATGCTACATGCTATTACCCATCAGCAGGAAAGCTCCCTGCAGCGGTTCGTGAAGCCCGGCAAAGTGTGCGGGTAAGGCGATAGTAAAATTCAGGAGAGCGCGATATTCGGATTGATATAACCGGGCGCACCAAGGTCAGGCTGAAAACTGTACACCTCCGGAGATGAAATTTCCTGCTCTACAAAATACATATCAATTTCCCCTACATTTTTGGCAGATATCTTTCCGCGATGGCTGCAGACATAATTTTCCTTGATTAAATGATAGGCTGCGGATGAGATATTTACTTTACCGGGTTCGCCGTTGCTTTCCATACGACTGGCGATATTAACCGTGCTGCCCCAGATATCATATGCATACTTTTTCTTGCCCACCACCCCTGCAACAACCGGCCCCACATGAATACCAATTCTCAGCTCCCATGCCGGCAAACCCTGTTTGGCCCGGCGCTTATTTCGCTCAATCACATACGCCTGCATCTCCAGTCCCGCTTTTACAATATTCAGCACATGTGACTCCGAAGGAGTGGGTATGCCCCCGGCACACATATAAGAATCACCGATGGTCTTTATTTTTTCGATCTGGTTGCGGTCAACAATTTCATCAAATGCCATAAATGATTCGCCCAATTCTTCAATCAGTTCCTCAGGCGCCATTTTATCTGAAAGCGAGGTGAAACTTTTAAAATCAGTGAACAGCACTGATACGCTGTCGTAATGCCTGGGAGTGGCCTGGCCTTTCTCCTGCAGTTCAGCTGCCACTTCGGCGGGAAGTATATTCAGCATCAGGTTTTCTATCTGCACCTTTTGCCTGTCGAGAATGATATTGGTCTTCACTTTTATCCGGTAGTTTCGGTAAATAACAAATGCCGTAACCAGAATCAGCAGAAATCCAACAGCGAAGCCATTGCGCGTTGCTTTCTGTTTCTGCAGCTCCAGTTCTTTCAACTCCTGGTCTTTTGTCAACAGGGTGATCTGTGATTCCTTTTTAGAAATATCAAAGTCAAGTTGGAGGCTCGATAACTTCCTGTCGGTTTCCAGGTTATACAAGGTGTCTTTGTATGCGGCAAATTTGGTCTGGTAATAGAATGCCTTGCTTTTGTCGTTCAGCTTTGCATAAATATTGGTAAGGCCCGCATACGTGTCGATCAGTTCCTCAACAGAATGAACGCTAACCAATATTTTTTCTGCTTCCTGGTAATGAGCCAGCGCATTTTTCAGATCACCTTTGGCCAGGTAGGTATCTCCAAGGCCTAGAATCGACTTACCTATATAGGCCCTGGCATTCAGCTTATTGCCTAATGCCACCGATTGTTTCTGGTACCTGATAGCAAGTTCATATTCACCTTTGGCTACATAGGCTTTGCCAATATTGTTTAATATAAACGTAGTAGACACCTGCTCGGAGCTTTTGCTTGCTGCCAGCCCTTTCTTATAATAATAAAGAGATGAATCTATTTTCCCCAGTTTAAAATACCCTTCGCCCAGGTTGGTATAGGCTGTTACTATGGCATCCTGGTTTTTAACTTCGATGCTCAGGGGAAGTGCCCGTTGAAGGTATTGAACGCCTTTGTTAAGAGTGGTCTTTTTACGGATATATGTATTACCTATATTCATTAACACCGTAGCCATTCGCAATTTATCGTTTAGCTGTTCAGTGATAGCCAGTGATTGCAAATAATACTCCAGGGCTTTTGCATCATCTGCCTGCCGGTCATACAATGCACCAATATTGCTCAGCATATTGGCTATACCCCATTTAAAATCAATGGAACGAAACAGGTTTAGTGATTGTAGCCAAGCATCCAGTGTTTCCACATTCCGGGCCTGTGTGTTATAGTAGATGCCTATATATTTTAATGCGAACGCTTCCCCTTTTACAAACTGCAGGCGTGCCGCAAGTTCTTTTGCCTGGGTTGCAAAGGCTAAAGTGGAATCGGGCGCTGAACCCACAAAGAGTTTGCTCAGTTCAATCAGTGTATTCACTTTTACGGTATCCTCCTGCGCCTGCATCAATATTTTTTTCAGGCTATCACCGGCATTATCCTGGGCATGAGAAGTATAACCAATTAATAGGGCAAGTGGTATCAAAAAGATACTTGGTCTACACATGGTATTGGCATTTAGTACGGTAAATGAAAGTCGTTTATCAGTTTTGTTTTATCAGTTTAATAACTACTTTTTCCTGTCCCTGTATCACTTCAGCAAAATAGACGCCTGAAACCAATTTACTGCCAACAGTGAACATCCTGTTTACGGGCGCATTTGTAACGCCTTCCGTAACCCTGCCATTTGCATCAATTAACCGCAAATGAACCGGTGCATTCCTGGCGGTGGTAATCATAAATGTGAACACGTTACTGGAAGGATTCGGGAATACTTTTACCGCCAGGCGCTCAGGTACGGGCTGCGGCAGCTTGGTAGATTTTAGTTCAGTCTTCACAAGGCCTTCCGCGGCAGGCATAAGGGTTTGTGGTTTGGCTGCCTGCTGTTGGTTTGTTCCGCAAGGCATCATACCGCAGGCACCTAGCTTGTCCTGTGGGTTAGCGAGCAACTGGGTGCCAACGGTATTGGTTGCAAGCGTAAGGGTTTGCTTCGTGCCAGTGGCTAAATCAGTATGGCACACGTAAACTCTACTGTTAGCTACCGGCGTTACCCGAATATCACGTACACAAAGAGTTACTGATTTTGTAACTGAACATCCATATTGATTGGTAGCCGTAGCCGTAAAGGTGAACGTACCTGCAGTAGTGGGTGTAAAAACAGGACTGGGGCAACTGGTGCAAGACAAAGCGCCATTGCCGGACCATTGATAAGTTATCGGTGAAGTGCCTGTACCTGTGTTATTATTTAGGGTAACACTCTGAGGTCCATAACCCAGGTAAATATCTGTAGGTATGCCACCAGTGTAAACAGCGCTGGACGGAATTACCACAATTGTTGATGAAGGCGCCTGCCCAATCACGGTAACAAGCGCTGTTGCACCCGCAGTATTTCCATGCGCATCGGTAACTGTAAGGGTTACTGTATTTACGCCCGCATCTGCACAGGTAAAGACTGTTTTAGACGCAGATAAGGTAATGCTTCCGCAGTTATCGAAGCTTCCGTTATCTATGTCCGACGCACGGATACTGGCAGCGCCATTTACCAATGCAACCGTTAGTGGTCTTGTGATCACTTTTGGTGCTTCATTATCGGTAACCGTTATGGTGAAGCTCGCGGTAGTCGTGTTAAGGTTGCGGTCAGTGGCAGTAAAATTTACTATTGTTTCACCTATGGGGAAGGTTTCACCGGACTGGTGATCTGAAATAAACGATATCACAGAACAGTTATCAGTTGCCCTTGCCGGTGCCCAGTTCACCACGGCGCCGCAGCTGCCTGCATTGTTTGTTTGAATGATGGCTGTGGGCAAGCTGGTAATCACGGGAGGTTCGTTATCGGTAACGGTAATGGTTTGTGTTGCTGTAGCTTTATTACCACTGCCATCAGTTACTGTCCAGGTAATGGTGGTAACACCTACGGGATACCTTCCACTGGCCCCCGGTCCGCCATTGATACTATTCACTACGGATTGTACTGAGCAGTTGTCGCCGGTAACCGGAGCGGGCACTTTTACGTACGCGCCGCATGTGCCGGGATCTGAAGACTGGGTAATATTTGCAGGCGCAATAATGAATGGATCGGATACATCCTTCACCTGCACGGTAAACCGGGTTACCTGCGAGACATTTCCTGCGGCATCGGTAACGGTAATTTCAACGGTATTGGTTCCCAGCGGAAAGGTTCTGGCTCCCAATACATAATTGCCCGGGGTGCGTAGTGATTGCCCCATGTAAAAACGATTACCCCGCTGATCAAAATATTGCTCCGAAACGCTGAGCGAAGAAGGGCAATTGTCACTGATGCTGATGGATGCTCCGCTGCCAACCCAAACCCCATTGGCATCGGCATTGTGAACCGAATTGCTGACAGCGCCTATCACAGGTTTTTCGTTCTCAATGATGGTTACGGTAAAGCTCGCAGTAGCCGCATTGCCAGCAAGATCAATGGCCCTGAAAGTATTTACTGTTGCACCAATCGGGAAAACTGAGCCGCTGGGCAACCCTGTTAACTGAACAAGGTTAATGCTGTTGAGATTGATTTCCATTTCGTAGAAATGGAACGCCGCATAAATGGGCTGGCTGGCAACAAACCTGATTTTGCTTACGCGCGAAATGACAGGGAAGTGTATGGATGTTCCACCAAAATGATAATCGCCGTTTCCTGTTTGCACTGTCTTAACCAGGGTCCAGCTGTTTGTGAGTGGGTTGAATAACTGTATAGCAATGGAAATGTCGATACCATGCCCGTGAACGATATCCTGGTATTCACCGGAACTGACGAAGTTAAGACCGCTTACATTGTCGGATACAGGGGTGTTGAATTCAATGGTTCCATCGCCACCACCTTCGGATATAGAAACTTTTGTAGTAGAAACATTATCGCTGGAAACAGGCAGTTCATAATTTACCCTTGCACCACAAACACCCGGATCATTGTTTTTAACGATCGACGTCATAGTGCGCATCGTTGGCGCAATTCGATCTTCAACGATTACTGTTTGAATCTGTACGGTCTGGTTCAGCGCATTATCTGTATACTTCCAGTTTACCGTGTAGGTACCCGGAAACGCATAGTTCATGGGGTCTGCTGTAATGGCGGTAATGAGTCCTTCCGTACAATTATCGACAGCCGTAGGAGCCACCAGATTGTCAGTGGTTGAAATGGTAATCGTTGGTAAAACCGCTACGGAAGGCACCGGGGCCGTATTGTCATCAGCAGAAACCAATACGGGAGATGATGTAGACGAGCACCCATTACCATCAGTAACCGTAACCTGGTAACTGCCGGATTGCGTAACATTTATGGATTGCGCAGACTGACCGCCTACGTTCCATAGATTATTGGTTGCAGCGCTTGAAGTTAAAATCACTGAGCCGCCCGGGCAAAAACTGGTACTGCCACCTGCACTGACCGCAACTATCGGTAATGGATTAACAGTGACACTTGTTAGTGATGAGCCTGCGCTGCATCCATTTCCGTCTGTTACTACCACACTATAATTGCCGGATTGACTGATGGTAATTGACGAAGAGGTCGCACCCGTACTCCATACATTTCCGGTTTCGGATGAAGAACGCAAAATAACAGATCCTCCCTCGCAAAAAGTAGTTGGACCGGATGGGCTGATCGTTACTACCGGTAATGGATTAACGCTAACAGCCAAATTGGGTGATGTGCTTGTGCAGCCATTCGCATCCGTAACGGATACGCTATAACCACCGGATTGATTTACGGTGATGAAGTTACTGGTGGAACCTGTACTCCAAACATTTCCGGTGGCCGATGAGGATGTTAATCTAACCGCTCCGCCAGAACAAAAAATGGTAGGTCCGTCTGCACTTACCGATACCACAGGCAGGGCATGAACAGTAACGGAAATACTGGACGATGTACTTGAACAGCCATTCAGATCAGTAACCTTCACAAGATAATTACCCGTTTCACTTACAGAAATGGACTGGGATACGCTTCCGTTGCTCCATTCATTACCTGTAGCACTTGAAGAAGTCAGCAGTACCGATCCACCGGAACAAAAAGTAGTGGCACCGTTAGCGGTAACACTTACAACAGGTAACGGGTTTACAGTAACAGAGAGTATACCGGAAGATTGCGTACAACCATTTGCATCAGAAACAGTAACATAATAACTACCAGGTTCCGTGATCACCAGGGATTGTGAAGCAGCAATTCCATAGGTGGTGGTACCGTTAACGAACCTGGCCCAGCTATAACTGGTGGCTGCGCTGGCGGTTAGGGTTACTGACCCACCTGAGCAAAAACTCAATGGACCTGAAGCTGAAATGACAGGTGCGGGCAAAGCACTGGCCGAAACAGTAACAGGTGCCGATGTTGCCGAGCAACCATTACCATCAGTAATGGTAACAGAATAATTACCGGATGCAAAAACCTGGATCGATTGAGATGTCTGCTGGTTGCTCCAGACATAAGTACCGCCTGATGGCGGAGCGGGTGCAACCAGCGTAACAAAGCCCCCGCTACATAGATTGGTGGAACCTGAAATATTAATGGCCGTGGATGGTAAAGGATTTACGGTCACAGATACAGGAGTTGAGGATCCTGTAACTCCGTACTCATCCGTAACGGCCACGCTATAAGAACCACTGGCGCTGGCGGCTATGGAAGGTGTTGAGGCGCCGTTTGACCATAGATATGAATTATAATTGATGCCTGCTCCGGAAAGCTGCCATGTGGGAGCATTTACCAATGTACCCGTATTTCCTTTTGCCGCATCGGCTGTAGTTGCGCCGTTACCTTCGTCCAGTTTATAGTAGGCAACCAGGCTCGCGTCGGCAATAACGCTCTTATTTTTATAGGCATTAATTTCTGATGCAGTTCGTGCACGGTTCCAAATCCGCACTTCATCTATTGCGCCATAAAACGGATAGGGACAGCAGGGCAGGCCAAGTATACCAATTCTGAGGGGTTCACTGTTAGCAGTCATTGGTCCCACAAAACTACTTTGGCTATCCAGAACGCCATTGATGTAAACCGATGCGGTAGTGCCATCCCATGTGCCGGCCAGGTGATACCACACCCCCGACGCCAGTTGAGTAACGCCTACAGCACCCTGGTGCCCGTTTTGCCACATGTGAAACTGCACTATACCATTCACCAATACCAGGCCGTATTGGCCATTGGTCTGGTCATTGATACCCTTTGTTACAATATACTGGGTAGCGGCTGCATTATCTGTCTTCACCCAGGCTTCAATAGAAAGCGCATTGGTGAGCGATATGGCTGGTGTGGAAGGAGCCTCAACATAGCTATTGCTGAAATTGAGGTTGTTCTTAGCAGCAGAAGAAAAAAGCGATACGGAACCTCCCGCACAAAAAGTGGTGGCTCCACCCGCCGCAATAACAGGTTGGGGAGGTGGTGTTGCCCCAAAAGTTTGAAAAGTACTCTGAGCCATACAGACCGCATGCAGGTTTGACAATCCTCCGG
Organism: Chitinophagaceae bacterium; assembly: GCA_031424835.1. Taxonomy (GTDB): domain Bacteria; phylum Bacteroidota; class Bacteroidia; order Chitinophagales; family Chitinophagaceae; genus Sediminibacterium. The sequence continues at coordinate 11,326 of JANPIE010000046.1, read as the reverse complement.
TACTGGCAGTAAACCCAAAATAAACTGCTGGATCATTGCCGAAATAATTCAATACGATATCATTGTTGTAGGTAAATTTCTGAACGCCGTCAAAATATACCGTCATCACTTTGGAAGTAGCGTTCCAGGTAACCCGGCTGGTGTGGAAGTTGCCGTCTTTTACATTGCCTCCCGAGAGATTGGTTAAGGGTACCGGGTTTACACCTACCCCGTTATAATAATGATGGTATTCCCCGTTCACCATTAAAGCCATGTGATCATACAAAGGGTCGTAGGCCTGGAAGTCACTGTTGATATATGTATCATATTCAATTGCTATGGATGGTGAAATGCCGCCATATCCCATTCCGCTTCCGCTCGAACCCTGTATGGTGTTACCAGCGCGCTGTAATACAAATGCCATACCATCAGCCCCGGCCGGACTACCGCCCAGGTAAACGGAGTAGTTTATATCGAAATTAAAACGCAAATCAATTTTATTATCCGACCAAATGGAACCGTTCTGAGAATTCTGATTATTGGTTAATGTATAACAGCTGTTTCCATTGGATATGGCATTTCCGTTGGTGCGGAAATTTTGCCCGGATGCCGTAACATTAAAAAAAATAACTAGGGCTATTAACAAGCCCAGGTTTTTTTGAAGGCACACCTGTTGATGGTTGATTCGCTTCATAATTCTTTTTTTTTCGCGGTTGCAAACAAGCTGTTGTATCTCTGCTTTAACGTTTGCAGTTTCCCTTTTTCATTTCTCTGTATTTCCTTTTCACTTTTTCACCCCTATTTTATTTTACATACAAAATGCCATACTCATATTTCTTCAGGTAATTCCTACCCACCGCCGGATTGGCAATGACAGGCCTGATCACATAAATTCCTTTTGCCAGCATACTGCCCGTTACCGGCGTATTTTTTGTATCGGTAACCGTGTAGGTTATTCCTGCGGTCAACACTATCGAATCAGCAGCCGATTTCAATCCGGTAAATGCGGACGTAAAGGACGGTAGTGGTGATCCCTGGCTTATTGTTACATCATTTGCACGGACCGTGAGGGCATCACCCACCACGGTTAATTGCCCTGGCAGGTAATTGGCGGTATAATTGGATGGTGCTACCAGTGGTGCAGCACCCGGCATTACCCTGTATACACCCGGTTGCAAGGCAGCAGGCAATACCGGATTGTTTTGTGAATCAAGAATCGTGTAAACCGGCGGACCCGAAACCACATCCTCAATTTTATCATTATACCCAATGCCCGATAACGTACTGTAGAATGCCGGAAGCGCGTCACCATAGTTCATTGTGGTATCTCTGGCCGCAATAGAAAGGGTAGCCGGCTGTACGGTAAGATTACCCAGTCCATAGGTGATATCAAAATTGTAGGAACTGTATGCTCCGGGTACAATATAGTGGCTACCCACACCCAGGCCCGTAAGTAAATTAATGGACCGTGCAACTTTTTCTATTGTAACAGGATCTGTGGTACGTCCATCAGACTGGTTAAGTATGATCACCTGGTTCCTGTTGTTGCCCGGGTCTATGTCGGCTGAATTTACCAATGCATACCCATTCACCAACGCGTAGCCGTTCACCAGTGCGTAACCATTTACCAGTGCATAGCCATTCACCAATGCATAGCCGTTTACCAGGGCATAGCCGTTTACCAGCGCATAACCATTTACCAAAGCATAGCCATTCACCAATGCATAACCATTCACCAATGCATACCCATTTACCAGGGCATAGCCATTTACCAACGCATAACCATTCACCAATGCATAACCATTCACCAGGGCATATCCGTTTACAAGCGATGTGGCATTTGGACTGGCCCGGTATTCCATGATAGAAGCGGCCGGTACATCAATAACATAATTATTCACAAGGGCGTATCCGTTTACAAGGGCATATCCGTTTACGAGTGCATAACCATTCACTAACGCGTAACCGTTCACAAGTGCGTAGCCATTAACAAGTGCGTAACCACTGGCCATGAATCCAAGGTTGGTAAGGTCCGCAGCAGTCAGCTTTCTTCCCCCAACCAGGGTCTGATCATTGGTTAGTCCTATCACTGAATCCACCACGCCGGCCTTATGTGATCGTTGAATAAAATCCAGGAAGTCTCCTCTTTCAGCAGCAGGAATTCGGCTGGTATCATAGTCGTAAGTATAATCTATGCCCGAAATCTTCTGGCCATAGGTGATCGCCAGGTTTTTGGGCGTTATCAGTAATGGCATTCGTTCGATGGTTAATGTACCGTCGGTAAATGAAAAATTGAAACCCGCGTCTGCGGCCCTGGTAGCGCTGTCGGAAGCATCCAGCGGCACTATGTAGGGCGTAACTGTATAGCTGCCGATATTGGTTTTACTTGTGGCGGAAGTTTTGAATTGGATGGAGCCAATGTTCAGTTGCTGAAGTGTGACACCTGCTGCACCAATGGGCAAACTATCAATCATAAGCTGATAAGTAAAATCCGGTAAGCGTTCCCCGTATTTTTTTGCTGCATTGTTGGCTCTGATACTTACTTTTCTTCGCTCCTGTGATAAAATAAATAATGAATCTGAATAACCGCCGTCATTTCCATTAGGCGCAATGCCATTGGTTACAATCTTAAGCGAAGGGTTTCCCTTGAAAGGAGGTATGGTGGCAGATAATGCTTTATCACTTATCAAAGTGGTGGGCAAGGGATTTCCGTTCATCAGCACACGGGAACTGTCGCTGATAAACTCTCCCTCCAGGCGAATAACCACCGCCTGTAAACCAGGCTTGGCAGAAGAATCCGCTAATACCAGTTTTTTCAGCTGGGGCCTGGGTCTTGCAAATGTTTTCATAGCCGCATCCCCCTGTACAAGGCCCGAACCTGTTTTATAGTTGAAATTCCTGCCTGGTGAAAATGTAATGCCATTCCGCGCTACAGAAGATTGCAGCAGGGATTTCACGCCTGCAGGTGTTAATGTCTCACCTGCAAATTTTTTCTTGCCTTCCAGGAGCAATGCCACTGTACCGGCAAGATGCGGTGCCGCGCAGGATGTTCCATAGAACAGCGGGTAGGGAGTGGTTTGCTTACCCCCCAGGTTCACCGTGGTGGCAACACCATCCGGCGCAAGGAAGTCAGGCTTGTTGCGGATGATCCCATTGATATTGGTACCGCCCATAGAAGAAAAAGATTGCACAACAATGGGCTGGCCATAAGCGGGTGTGTTGGTGTACCCTGCTGCTCCTACCGTAATGGCCCCGGTTGCGTTTGCCTGGCCGATAATAGACGATGCGCCGGCATACCCGTTTCCAAATTCTATGTTGCCGCGAAATACCACGTATTTAAAATTCACATTCGAATTACCTGATGAACGGGTAATCATGATGTTGGCTTCTGTAGTTGCTTTTACCTCGAACGGTAAAATTTCGATGGGGTCGCCTCCCGTGTTATTTCGGTTGTAACCGAATATGGTATTTCCGCTGTTATCCGTAATATAGATATCAAGGTCATTGGCACTTCCGGTTTGTGTCTGACCGTTTGAATAGATAAAATCCTGCCATTGCAGTACGATGGTATAAGTGCCGGGATTTAAAGTGACTTTTTGAAATACATTGCCGCCTCCAAAATCGTGCGCAACACCGGCATATCCCGCCGGCGCAGTAATCGGCGTAAATATGTTTTCATATGATTTACTGCCGAAATTACCTGCTGATGTTACATAGGTTACTCCCAGACTTGTTACATAGTCAACGGCTTTAGCTACTACTCCATCCTGGAAAAACGGTTCAGTTATAAAGGTTACATCATCAACAATGATGTTACAGCTATCCTGCTGTAACTCCAATATGCCCTGAGCAAAATCACCCGGACTGATAAACCCTGTCCGGAAGGATAATTTCGCTTTGGGAGCAATGTCATGAACGATCTGCAGCATCGCGCGGCCTTCATCACGCAGCGATCCAAAGGGATAATCAAGCAGTACATGAACGGGACTTCTGTTTACGGTATCGCCCGCACCGCCAGGCAAATCACCGTTATCCATATCTGTTTGCGCAGGGTTGCCCGGCAGTGAATTATAACTGTCTGAAAGTACCCCCACCCTGACACCGGCGCCCTGGATATTGAATCCATTCTTTACATGATCTGTGCCCATAGATTTATCACCCTGGCTTGTAACCAAACCACCGTTGGAAATAGGCAGGAATACAGGCCGGCAGAAATTGATCAGTGCAGGCAGACTATCTAATTTCCTCAGGTTGCTGATAGGAATTTTACCGGTGATAAACAGTGTATTGGCGCCGTTGTTAATCAGATTGGTCATTCCATAGGCTGCAGTTTGCAGCAGGGCAGTTAGCGCCGGCACCTGGCCCGCCCGTGCAATGATTTCTACCATTACACTATCATTGCCTACACGGAATATGGTCTTTATGGAATCGGGTACAGGACCAGGGTTCACGGCAAGCTGTGTTAATTCTGCACCTATCAGGTTGCTTACTTTTCCGCTGTCGGGCGGTGGATAGTAGGGAACTATGCAGGGTACATAAGTTACCGCTACTGAATCACTGGCCGCACATCCACCATTGGGATTGGTAACAGTAAGTACATAAGTACCCCTGGAGGTTACGGTTGGCGTGGAAGTATTTGCGCCGGATAAAATTCTGCCATTGGCAGTTGCCCATTGAAACGATGCATTTGGTGTAGCAGAAGTGCCTTCCAGAATAACGGAAGACACTGTACAGTTCAATTCTTTATCAGGCCCCGCGTTGACAGACGGTGACGTGCATAATACAAACGGCAGATAATTAATGGAAACGTTCTTATCAACGGTTACCTGTGTAGCGCTCCAGAATGCCCCGGTAACTGCGCTTTTGTTTGTTCCTGTACCAATATAAATTCCTGCATAAGGCGCCCAAACAGTACCTGCCCATTTAAGGCGCCGTCCTTTTTCGTCTTTGTCATCCTTCTCCCCTTTTTCCTTTTCGTCCTTATCATCGTCGTCATCGTCCTGTACAGAACCGTTGGCCATAGAAAAAGCATAAGTACCATTGGCGGAGCCTGCGCCTGTTCCATGCGTTTCAAGGAATATACGCGAAGCGGCGCCACCATTTATGATCTGAACAGATAATTTACTGATGTCTACATCCCCATGAACATAGAGGTATACAGAACCGGTAATGTTGTTTTTGAAGTCGTAAATAAATTTGTTTTTGTTACCCTTATTCCTGATCTGCTTAAATACATATACACCCGTACCGGAAAACGTTACGGTCTCCTTACCGGATAGTGACAGGTTGCCGTACGAGCCGGGCTGGAGAATACGTGAAGAGGAGATATCCTGGGTTCCCGCAGCCGGGAAAAGGGTAATAGAAGGCATACCAGGCATCATCGGCAGACGGGGAATACCTGTGATGTTTCCTCCGGAAGGCGCGGGCCCGCTGTAAAATGTACCTTGTGGATGAATAACTTTCCCTCTTACCGTGCCACTTTCCACCACGATATTGCCGGCCGCATCTATGTCACCGGAGATAACTGCTTTCTTACCCACGATCACTGAACCTGCAGGGGAACTACTGTTATTGGAAGCAGTAATATTTCCTTTCACAACAACCTCGGTGGCTAGTTGTACCTGCCCGCCGCTGTTAATATTACCGGCGATGAAAACATTATTCCCGGATTTGACAAGTGAGTAACTGCCTACAGATCCGCCATTGATATTTGCATTCGTTCCCAGTTGTACGGCACATCCGGGGAACAAAGGAGGTTTCTGACCCTGCCCTACCGGGCAATGGGAACTGCCACCAAACAAAACAAAATCAGTAATCTTTAACTGTTGGGCCTGAGCCGCATTGATAAATACTACCAACACCACTAACAAATTGCATTTCGGATGCATACGCATAAGAAAATAGTTTGAATGACGATCTTAATGGGTACTGCTCAGCAAAATGATTCTTCAAACGCAAACGAAGACCAGTGGCGATGCATGACTTTTCTATACAGTATCATGCCTGGGGATAAAGAATGATGGAATTGGATTTAGACGTAGGTCAGAACGGAAATGGTCCTACAACTGTGTAACCTACAAAATATATTGTGAAAAACAAACACTTAAAGGTTTTTTTAAGGTTGCACTATTGTATTTTTCCTGTATTTTATTGCGCATTCCATTTTCAGCAAAACAGCATTACCCGGGCATTGGCAATCCGAAAAACCCATGAAAGAAGCAAAACACGATAGCTCAAGGGCTGACTTTCAACTGGAAAGATCCATTTTTTTCAGCGATGGGGTATTTGCTATTTGCATTACACTCCTGGTAATTGAAGTGAAAGTGCCGGTATTAACTGAGCAAACAGATCATGCATTACTGCAGTATCTTTCCCATACTTCCCTAAAGTTTTTTGGATTTTTATTAAGCTTCTGTATTATCGGCCACTACTGGATGGTGCATCACCGCATTTTTGGTTACGTAAAAAAGTACACGAGTATGCTCTTATGGCTGAACCTGTTTTTTTTACTCACCGTAATTTTGTTGCCGTTCAGTTCAGGGTTATTTGGCGAATACGGTTCAAACCTGGATATGGAAATTCCTTATCTCATTTATGTTATCAATATGTGCCTGGCCGGTTTGGCAAACTGCTGGTTGTGGATTTTTGTAAGTGACCCGAAAAGGGATCTGCTAACGCATACCATTCCAAAAGCAAGGATTAACCTTGGCATTATCCGCAGCCTGGTGATTCCTGTAGTGTTCATTATTTCTCTGCTGGCTTCGCTGGTATTGCCTGTAATTGTATCGCGTCTTATCCCCTTACTTATACCGGTTATCCTGCACTTCGGTTTGAGGGGTCTCGAGAAAAAAGCGTACGACGCCTAAGATCAACTTCCCTATACAATCTGTTCCGGGTAATGTTTGCTACATTTTAGAAAGGGCCCGCTATTATGAAAGCCGGCGCGCCACGGGCCTGGGATCCTCACCATACTGCAGTCCCTGGTCTTTCAGATCGCCCGCAATATTGCCTAGATAATGTTTGAATTCGCCTGCCTCAGCGGCCAGTCCTTTTATCGTATTCAAAAATGTTTTGCCGCGTTCCGATTTTAAAAAAAAGACCAACGCCACGCCACCTGCTATCGCTGCTATCCATTTCATAACTGAAGATTTATACTTCTGCTATTGAAATTTTTGTGCCAGTGTTTGCTTCGGAAAAACGTAAAACCGCTCTGCCCTTTGGCAGTTATTTGGGGACGGAAATACTTACCACAGTACCCTTCCCCAATTCTGAGGATACAGTAAGTACACCATTGATAGAGGCTGCCCGTTCGTGCATGCTGTGCAACCCGGGACCCAGGTTTTGCGGGTCAGCAGCAAAGCCCTTGCCGTTATCAGTAATGGAAAGCTGGATATGCTGGCCCGTATCCGCTATACGAACCCAAGCCTGCTCCGCCTGGGCATGATACATTACATTGCTCAGTGATTCCTGGCAGATGCGGAAGAAATCCGTTTTTACTTCCAGATCCAGGATGTCCTCATCATAAGCACTTTCAAACACACAGGGTATACCGGTAAGGAGGGAGAATTCTTTGCAGAGCCAGTCAAGTGTTGCATGCAACCCTTCTTCTGTAAGCCGGTTGGGACTGATGGTAAAAGAAATTCGCCGCATGCCATTCATCAGCAGGTTGGCCACCACAGAAGCATGTTCTATCCGCTTTCGCGTGCTTTCGTTCAGGGCCGGAACATTGAGTCCTATCCAGTCTATCTCCATTTTCACTACGGCTGCCAGTTGCGCCAGTTCTTCATGGAGTTCCGTAGCCAGGTATTTCCTGTCTTCTTCAATGCTCGATTTGAAATGCGTGGCCAGGCTTTTATAGCGCATGTATTTTTCCTCTATCTGTTTCTCTGCCTCCTTTCGCATCGTTATATCTTTTGCTATCGCGAACACAAGCTCTTTATCGGGGAAATAGATAGAGGTCCAGGCCAGCCACACGATGCCGCCTGAACAGGTCATATACCTGTTCTCAAAATTGAGGAGTGCCTCACCTTCCAGTAATCTTGCCCGCGTGGTAACGGTGATCTCCCTGTCATCAGGGTGTATAAAAGAAACGATGGGCCGGGAGAACAGTTCTTCCACCGGGTACCCCAGTTTGGCAATGGCTGCCTTATTTACTTTGCGGAAGTAACCGTCTTTCCCCGCAATGCAGACCAGGTCTGGCGTAAGGTCAAAAAATGCGGCAACATCCTGTTCAAAATTTATATTGTCCGGCATGCTGCATATTACAGATTTCTACCTATTCATTTATTGGTGCGGGAAAATATTTTGCTCACAATTTTCCATTCTCCGTTTACCTTAAGCAGGTTCATATAGTCGTACAGGATAGCGGTATCGTTTTCAATTTTCAATTTTGCCTGCGCCGCGTTGCCTTCCACATTCATGGATTCGATCGTGATCTTTCGTTTAGCAGGCGATGTAGCAGCCTTTACCCTGGCAATATATTCAGCTATGGGTACATCCTTAAATTCGCCCGACTGCACATCGATGTATTTCATGAATGCAGTGGAATGAAATGCTTTTTCAACGCGTGCGCCGTCACCGCTCATATAGTTTTCGAGGCAGACTTTCACGGCTGCTTCATCAGGAGTGGATTGTGCCAATACAGCACCGGCTCCGGTAAAGAATAAAAACAGGATCAGTATCAAATGCCTGGCATTGTGTGTCATAAAATATTTTTTAGATACTAATGATATCGAAGATATTCTACAGCGCCAAATGCCCGTTGATAAACGGTGTTTTTTAGATACCGGTGGCAATCAGGTTCCCTTCCACTCATGTTTTGCCCTGCCCGCTGCTGTATGTTATACTAAACCCGGCAGGTTCTCAATATCATTTAAGTCTTTGTTCCTTCCAGCAGCTTTCTTTGCCGTGATTAATTGGTTAAGATGGATCACGCGAACATCGATGGTGTCATCAATGCGTTCCACAGTGGACAGCTTATAGGTTTCTGTAAAATCCAGTCCTTTTACAGCCGTCATTATTTCAATTGCATAAGGAGGTTTTCCAAAAGAAAATACATCAAATTCTGTTGAAAAAAACTGTTCCTTTTTAATCGCTATTGCGGGCAATCCAAATTCAATAATGGCCGGCAAAAGACAAGCATAATTGGTTTCCGTTTTATTCACCCAGATATCCATATCGCCTGTAGAACGGCTATATCCCCGTATGATAACTGCATATCCACCTACCAGCATATATTCCACCTGATGTTTATTCAAACATTGAATAAAATCGTGAAAATCATCGTTGAAAATATGCATTATAACTTTTGTTTTCTGACAGAGAGGACGGTCCTGTCCGTTTTGTTGGTCCTGAAGAATGGCTCATTAAATGCAACCGCAATCATTTGAGCAGCTGCCTCTAACTTTTCCTCAATGGTTTTATCATGCCAGTAATGACGATCAATATTTCCATCTTTTTCCATGTTACGGGCTTCAAAAACAGTTGTATCGACGAATTTTCTGCGCATTATTCAAATTTACCGGATCAATCGGTTTATAAAAAAAAGAGTCCGTCTTAAAGTTGTGATTATGCTTACTATTTCCAAATACCGGTTCGCAATCAAAGCATATTTGCTTCCCGCCTTTTCTTAAGTCGCCTGAAATGTTTTTATTTTCTGGTCAATATTTTTGCGGCAGTGCTACTTCAAATACAGCGCCTTCCCCTGCCTTGGAGCGGATATGCAAGGTTCCGCCCAAACTATCAATCAAATGTTTAACCAGTGCCAGGCCAAAGCCATATCCTTTTTCGTCGTTGGTGCCTTTTGTGGTGCCGGAAGATCCCTGTAAAATAGCATCAATAGCCGCCTGTTGCAGACCTACACCGGTATCTTTCACACTCAGATGCAAAGTATGCGTATTCTCCTGCACACCCTTCACAAGGTCCATATCAACCGTCACCTGCCCGCTCCTTGGCGTGAATTTGAGCGCATTGGAAATCAGGTTTCCCACAATCTGTAACAGCTTGTTTTTGGAAAAAGGTGTTTTCTCAGCCTTGACATTGGTATTCACCACAAAATTTATGTTCTTGTTTTTAGCCTGCGGCGCATACAACTGTTCAAGTTTGGTTTTAAAGGTTGCCAGCGTTAATTCATTTGCCTGTATGCGTTGCCGGGAACTCATTTCCGGCTGGTCTACTTCCAGTATTTCTTCTGCCAGGTCAAGAAGGGAATTGCTGCTTTTGTGAATCAGGTTAATAAATTCAAGTACCTCCTCCAGTTTGTTCTGGTCGCCCTGCTCACTAACTATCTGTGCAAGACCAATGATACCACCGAGTGGGCCACGGATATCATGCGCCACTTTCTTCTTGGTTTCCATTTCACGTGATACTTTATTCCTGAGCCCGTTAATCACTTTGATGGTCACCAACCGGTTCACTATCTCATCTGCGATACCTTTTAAAAGTTCTACTTTTTCGGGGCTGGTTTCATAAACCTTTTTGTCAAGCAGACACAATGACCCGATAGCATGTCCCTCGTTCGTTTTCAGGGGAAGGCCCAGGTAATAACGCAGATGCGGAAAACCGGTTACGAAGTCCCTGTTCATGAACCGGTCATCCGCTGCCAGGTTCCTGATCTCCAGCAAATCGTTTTCCATAAGGGTATACTGGCAAACCGTATCCTCGCGCGGGGTCTGGTCATTAGAAAAGTTATAATTACCAACGGTCCATAATGTAAATGAATCGATAAGGTTAACCAACGAAATTTCCGTACCCGCCACATAAGCAGCAAGTTTGGTAAGGTCCTTGAATTTGTCCTGGAGATCAGAATAATCCAGATCAAAGTCGGCCAGGCTTACCACTCTTTCCATTTCATTATCGGGAACAGGGGGAGCAAATACAGCATTCATATAGGTTCCTAAATCAGTTATTTGTATATACGGGTATTGGGGAATACCAGATTTTTTACAGATGGAAGGTATAGAATTTGAAGATAATTGCCGCGGGAGATGCTCTCTAAATTCAGGTTGAGAGCAAATTAATCCATCGCAGAAAATAGTTATTTATCGGGCATCTCCGTTTTTTTTATCCATCGGTAAATTTGTTAGGTGAAGGAGTTTGCATATACCTGTTATTTTGTTCGGGATGTGTTCCAGAAAAAGAAATAGGATAATAATTTACGGGAAGACACCCGCACAAAAAAGCCCCGATGCGGGGCCGTTTTATTATACTGTAGCGAGAACGAGATTTGAACTCGTGACCTCAGGGTTATGAATCCTGTGCTCTAACCAACTGAGCTACCTCGCCGGTTGCCAGCTTTCGCTGACGGGCTGCAAATATAGGGGGTTTGGGGAAAAGGGTACATTCTAGT
>JANPIE010000045.1:0-15967 GCA_031424835.1 Chitinophagaceae bacterium | reverse complement strand
ACCCTGCTGGTTAATAGGAACATCTTGGTTAGCGGGTACCGGCTCCGGTATTCTTTCAGCAATGTGAGCGATTTGCTGCCGGGAAGATTCATATCCAGCAAAACAATATCCGGTGTAGTACCTGCCAGAATTTTTTTTGCCTCTTTATAGGAAAAAGCCTTTTCAATGGTGAGTGCTTTGCCGGTTTCCTGTAACAACTCTGCGAGCCGATCCACGATTGCTATGGAATTATCTACAATCAGCACTACCATCTTACCCTATTTTTAGTGCTACAAAGAACCGTTTAATCCAATGCGGCGGCAATAGCGCTCCAACGGAATGTAGCCTAGTAGAATGGCTTGTGCCGGGGGTAGTAGTGATACTACTAATTCATGTAAACAGGAAAGTGGCAGTGGGAACGGGTGGTGCAGGCATTCAAGATTGAGGGAACAAAGGCAGGTGAAATAAAGGTACGCTAGGTTACATTTTATAGTTGCTCTCACAGCTATGCTCAACAACGCAAAAAAGCAAAATCAACGACTTTAAAAACAGGCGTTACAATGGAATGTCAGAGATAATATTATGGGCAATCGCGTAGCGGGTAAGTTCTGAATTGGTAGACAGGCCAAATTTTTCCATGATGCGTCCGCGGTGGGTACTTACGGTTGTTAAAGCCAGGGAAAGTGCGTCTGCAATCTGTGTTAGGGTTTTGCCTAACGCAAGCAGTTTGAAAATTTCAAACTCCCGGTTGGTAAGCAGCTCATGGGGATGCTTATCTGAATCCAGGTTGATGAGCAGTTTCTCCGCAATTTCAGCGCTAATGTATTTTCTGCCCATTGAAATGCGCTGAACGGCTGAAATCAGTTCCTCCGGGGCGGAATTCTTGTTGAGGTAACCAGCCGCTCCTGCCCGTAAAACGCGCACAGCATAAAGATCTTCGGGGTAAATGCTCAGGATCAGGACAGGAATATTGGGTTTGATGATTTTGCACTGCAGCAATGCTTCAAGGCCACTGCGGCCAGGCATATCCAGGTCTGAAATCACCAGGTCCCAATCCTGTATACCAATCTGCTGCACCAGAGATTCACCATCACTCACTTCGGTGATCTCTGCTGAGGGGTACTCATCTTTCAGTATCTGTATCAATCCTCTGCGAATGATGCTATGGTCATCCGCCAGCAAAATCTTTTTCATTCCGCAATTTTTTCTGATTGTTTTGGCATCAAAACCTGAACCCTTGTTCCTTTGCCCACCGCCGAGGTGAGAATGAAGGACCCATTCAGCGCCCTAACCCTTTCCCGCATCCCCAAAATACCAAACCCCCCGTTTCGGGTAACAGCGTCGGCCTCAAATCCAGTACCATCATCTTCAATGAGCAGCTCAATCATATCCTCAATTTGTTTTACTGAACTTACCACATGCTTTGCCTGCGCATAGCGCGCAATATTGGTGAGCGATTCCTGGTATACCCGGAAAATGCAGGTTGATAGCGCTTCATCCAGTTTGAGCTCCAAATCATCCGCATTAAAGCTAATAGCTATGCCGGTACTGCGTGCAAACTGCCTGCTATGCCACTGCAAGGCAACCACCAATCCATGCTCGTCCAGCACTGCCGGCATCAGCTCGGTTAAAATTCTGCGGATGGCCATGTTACTTTCATCTAGCAGTTGGATAACATTCTTAAGTTTGTTCATAACAGGTACATCCGCGGGCGCAATATTTTTGCCTATCCAGGAGATATCCATTTTAACGGCTGTGAGTTGCTGCCCCAGCTCATCATGTATCTCGCGTCCGATCCTGTTGCGTTCCTCTTCCCGGATGGTTTGCAGGTGCGCATTGAGCTGTTGAAGTTGCGTTGCATTCTTCTTCAGCTCCTCCTCATTTTTTGTTCGCTCGGTAATATCCTGTGTTGTTCCCTCCAGTCGCAATGGCCTGCCCTCACTGTCTTTTACCAGGTATCCAATGATATGAAAGTTACGTATCGTTCCGCCTGCCATCAGCATCCGGAACTCGGTATTCAGCGTTGCCTGTTCCGCGATAGCCACGCTATGACAGTTTAGCAAATGCGCCCGGTCATCAGGATGTACATGCTGCATGAAGGACGACATGTCCATTACCGTTCCGTCATTGCTAAAACCAAACAGCCGGTATAATTCCGCTGACCAGTAATGTTGCTGGTTAACCAGGTCTATCTCCCAATAACCCACATGTGCAATCTTTTGTGCCAGGCTCAACTGGGCATTGGACCGCTCAATGGCTTCTTCCGCATTGCGCCTTGCCGTAACATCACGGAAATTGCATACAATTCCGCCAAGATCAGGGTCGTGAAGCAGGTTGGTAAACGCACCTTCCATATAAAGATAGTGGCCCAGTTTATGCTGTATGCGGCATGCAATATCTACTACTTTTCCAGGCTCTGTTTTTACAAGGGCAAAAGCATTTTCAATACCTTCCAGGTCATCGGGATGTACCTTGTTCAATCCCATGCCCGCGATCCTGTCTTCCAGCGTCCAGCCAAGGATCGTGGCTGCAGAAGGGCTTCGGTAAAGCGGTTTCAAATTCTCGTCAACAAGGGTTATTACTTCAACATTGTTCTCTACCAGCACTCGGAATTGCTTTTCATTTTTCACCAGCGCCTCAACTGCTTTGTGCCGCTCAGTAATGTCTGAACGAATGGCTATATACTGGAACGGTTTGCCATTCTCGCCCAGAAAGGGTACGATGGTGGTATCAACCCAGTAATAAGTGCCATCCTTTGCCCTGTTACGAATTTCCCCTTTCCATATCTCGCCTTTGGCGATGGTGGTCCATAGGTTCCTGATGAACGCCGGCGGATGATAACCAGAATTGATCATACGGTGATCCTGCCCAATCAGTTCCTCCCTGCTATACTGTGAAATTTTACAGAAGTTTTCATTTACATGCGTGATCATGCCCTTTTGATCAGTAATGGCTACTATAGAAGACTGGTCAAGTGCATGCTTGTAATTAATAATTTCGTTTTCATTTTTCTTACGCTCCGTGATATCTGTAATGATCCCGAATATCTGGCGGGGTACACCATCCGGATTTCTTGAAAAAATGGATTCCTTACAATACATCCAGCGCCAGTTTCCTTTTTTATCACGCAGCCTGTATTCCTGGGTAATGATTTCTTTGTCGGAAGCGCTGTGGTATTTTGAAAGGGTCTCTGATAAATACACGTTTATATCCGTAGGATGCATAATGGTATTCAACAGTTGGTCACCCAATTGTTTTATTTCACTGGCGGTGTACCCGAGTTGCTCCTCGATGCTTGCATTTACATACACATTTTTTTTAGTCTCAATATCATAAATATAAATGATGTCGGGAGAGGCATTGATGATGCTTTCAATGAAGGCCCTGTTCTCCTTGAGTTTATTTTCATTTTTCTTGCGCTCAGAAATATCTGTGTAAAAAAGTGTCAGCCCATCATCAGACGGATAGACTTTTACAGCCACCCAAAAATTTAAGGGGGCATAAAATCCTTCAACTTCCAAAACCTTTTGCGTATTTAATGATTCACGGAATTTTTCCATGAAATGGGTATCAAGAATCTGGGGATGAACCTCCCAAAGTTTTCTTCCCAGTGTTCCGTCACGCCCTAAGGGATGAACCACCAGCGCCGCGTCATTCAGAAAAGTATACCGCCATTCGTTATCAAAAGAGATTACGCCATCATTGATGCGGTTGAGTATGGTTTCCTTTTCGCGTGCAAGCTGAGCTGAACGTTCCTCCGCTTTTTTTTGTAGTTTTTCTTTTTCGAAAACCTGTAATACATAGGAAATATCGTCGGTCACTTTTTGCAGCAAACCCACTTCCTCCAGGTCAAAGAAATTTTTAGTATCAGCATATAAGGTGAACGCACCAATTGTTTTTCCAGACACCTTTAGCGGCAGGGCGATAGAAGAAAAATAATTTCTGCTGAGGGCTTTTTCTCTCCAGGGTCCCATTTCTTCATTGAGTGCAATATCATTACAGATATGGCAGGTTCCTTCACGCAGCGATTTACCAGTGGGACCCCGGCCAGCCGGCACATGTTCCGCTGCGGAAATCTGCAGACCTGCCAGGTAACCCATTTCCGTCCCTGATTGCGCTACGGGTTCAAGAATTTTTGTCTCCTCATGTAACAGCCCTATCCAGGCCATTTTAAATTTCCCGGTCTCTACCGCAATTTGACACGCTTTCCGGAATAAACCTGCCTCATCCTTAGCATGAATGAACATTTGGTTGATTTGGCTGATAAACGCATATAAACGGTTGGCCGTAACTAATTTTTCTTCCGTTTTTTTCTTTTGGGTGATGTCATAAAAATAAACTGACAGGCCGCCGGGCGAGGGATAAATATGGTGTTCCACCCAAAGATCCCGAAGCGGAAAGAACTGCTCCACATGGGTATATTCCTGGGTGGTCAGTGCATTATGATAAGCGGAATAAAAACTGGCTAAATCGGAAGGGATTTCGTCCCAGATATACCGGCCAATCATTGTGTCTGGCCTGCATTCAAACATTTCGCCTGCCTTTTCATTCATGAAAGTGTATCGCCAGTTGTTGTCTACCGCAATAAACGGCTTGGTAACGCGGCCAAAAATAGCGGACAATGTTTCGGGACTTACTGCCGCCAGGTTTGCGTCAACCAAAACAGCGGGGTTATCGGCATGCAGGGATCCGGATGCACCTGCTCCTTCAACGGGGGTTGTTTCCCCCGCAGCGCCTTTCGTAGATTTCCCTTTCATGCACCCTATTTACCAGAAATATAGGCAATTATTAAAAGCAATCTTTCGCTTTCTGGATGGAATTTACTTCGTAACAATTGTTCGGTACCGATGCATGATGATGATGATGGCAATGCGTGAAAAGATAAACAACAGAGAATTAGGAGATTAGCAGATTTCTGCACAACGTTTACGCGGGAAGGGATCAGAGTCCAAAATCCACTTTTTTTCGGGGCCTATGGGTATAGGTTCCAAACAAAACATCCCAGTAAGGGAATATCGATCCATAATTCGAATCAGTTTCTTGCCTGTACTTTGAATGATGCGTGCGATGCATATGCGGTGTTACCAATAGTATACGCAACAGCAGGTCTGTTTTTTCGGCGATCCGGATATTGGAATGATGAAACAGGATCACGGGAAAAAGAATGAGACCATGCAGCAAAACGGCACCGGGTTCCATACCCAGCAGTGGAAACAATAAGAACCGCAGTACCAGTGATAATAAAATTTCGGCTGCATGAAAACGGACCGCCGTGGTGCTGTTCAGTTTTTCGTCGCGGTGATGATAACTGTGAAACTGCCACAAAAAAGAATAACGGTGGTTTATCCTGTGCCACCAGTACATGAGTATATCCAGCAACACAAAACCTATTGCAATAGCCACCCAGTGATTAGCGGTGATCCAATGCACCAGGCCAAAATTTGCTGCATGGGTGTACCCCAGCAAAGACTGCAAAAAATACCCGCCGGTTGCCGCGATAGCTAAGTTGAGTAACCCCGCCAGCAGGTTTTTTCCGTCGTGGGCATGATCAATCAGCTCTCTACGCTGGGGGATCAGATGCTCCGCCGCGTATATGGCCGCGAATGATATTCCAATGGCATAAGGTTGCAATAACCGGGTGATGTCTTCCAAAGAATCCATAGGCATAGGGCATTAAGAACAATGCCGGAAATGAAATTACGTAACTATTGCTCAAGCAGGCAAGAGGATGTGGCTACAAAAAGTATCATTCCCAAAAAAATTCATCCCGCTGCCTGCATGAGTGTATTTATCCAAAATGCATCCAGTTCATTTGTTATGGAAAAAGCTTTATGGTATTGCAGGTTTACAGATTGAATAGATTGTTTCACTTTTTGAAGGGATAGTGGATAGTTTCTGCCGGTGAGTGTGCATGCATCAACATAAATCAGGTTTTAAGCAGCCCTACTTCGTTAAGTAACTTAAGGGACAGGAACCCAGAATTAGTGAAAATCCGTAACGCTGTCAAAATGCTTTACAAATTCCGGTTGCTAAAGAGACATACGTGCGACATTTATTTTTTTGGCTTTATCATCCGTCCAGGCAAAATAAATTGAATTGCCGGATTTTGTCATTTGAGGAAATCCGCTCGATCTTGCTTCGGAACTCGAAGCAATCATAACCGCGGGATCTTTTTTTCCGTCACTATGTACTTTAACCGCTTTTATCGCTGATCCTTCCATCCAGCTTACCATGGCTGTTTTATCATCAAGCAGCAGAACATCCACCCGTCCAATTCCCTGCCCCTCATCCAAGCGAATGGGCGCACCAAAATTCGCTCCGCCATCAACCGAGAACATCAGTTTTACCTGACCCTTTTTATCGGGAGAAGAAAACCAGGCTACGGCTATGTTATTACCCAGCGCATCCACCCGGGGGCCATTAACCGGGCAGCCCTCAATTTTCCAATCGTCGGGAAAAATATTTTTGGGTTCTGTCCACTTACCATTGATCATTCGTACGATAGACATATCCCTGATCTCCGCATCGGATCGGTCGCGGTAAATAACGACGGGGCCGTTAGCAGTAATGGCGGCCGTGGTCTGGCAGCAATCGCATACACGGTTGTCCAGTTCCCATTCCGCCGTTTTTTTCCCCGAAGAATTGAGCACAGCGCCCCGCAGGCTCATCTGGCCCTGGTGCCCTCCCGAGTGGCCACCGTGTTCTTCCGCGGCAGCATTTCGCCCATCGAGCCAGGCAACAAAATAATTTTCACCATAAGGAACGATGGAAACAAAACCATGTTCCGCCTTCTTACCATCTTCATTCAATAGTGCAGGTTGACTCCAGGTTTTACCATCGTCTGCGGAAGTGGTAAGCTTTATGTCGTAAGTGTATTTTCCTGTTTCACTCTTCTCCAGAAAATGGGCCATCATGGACCCGTTGTTTTTGGCGATGACGGGATAGTCGGCCCAATTAACAAACCAGTTGGGGCCGGAGCTGATCACTGAAGGGTTTGTCCAGCCAGATGCATTCAGTCCCGCGAACTTGAGATGGCTGGTATCTTTACCCTTTGCAATCCAGGAAAGATACACGCCGCCGGCCTTGTCAGAATATAAATAAGGTTCCCCGCTTACAGAGTCAGCCGGTGAGGAAAGCAACTCGATAGGGCCCGCCTCTTTTACGGCGTTATTGCAGGCCGTAGTGAATAGGGTTGCCATACAAAAAATCATCAATTTAGTCATATTGTTTCGCAATGTCTGTGATCAGGTTTATGTTAATGGCTTCATCCCATCGGCGTATACCCGTTTCTGAAAATACCAGTTTTCCGCGACGATTAAAAATGAAGGTGGTGGGCAGGGCCTGTACATCCTGTTCTTCAAAATTATCAACCCGTACAAAATTCAGGGAATAACCACTGTTGCCACTGAACTGCGCAATCTCCTCAATCGTTTCGTTGGATGCCAATAAAAAAACAACATCCTTACCAGACAATTGGCTTTGTGCTTTTTCGATAGATGGCATTTCCTGGATGCAGGGTTTACACCAGGTGGCCCAGAAATTAATAAAAACAGTTTTGCCTTTATACTTTTCCATATCAATGGAGATACCGGCCATATCTCTCAGGCGCAGGCTGTTAATGGCCCGCTTATCCTCTCCCAATTTTTGGGGTGCAGTTGTGTTCACATCACCGCAGGCAGCACAACCCAGAATTATATAGAGACCCAGTGTTTTTAGCTGCATGATAGCCAGGCAGTTTTTTTGCGTTACTGCCCCATGCACTAAGGTAACATATCCCTGCTGTTTTCAGACAGCAGAACAAAAATGGATAGTGAATGAATACAGGCAGACCGTTAACCCTTCTTCCTTTCCAAAGCCTTTCCGCATTTAGGACATTTTCCGTCTTTATCAAGTGATACACTGGGATGCATGGGACAGGTATACATTTTCATTACCTCTGCTTTCATTTGTTCCTTCGGTGAAAGGTTTAATTTTTTGCCACATTGCGGACACTTACCGGGATTATGGCTTGCTACATCAAGGTGAACGGGGCAGGAATAATTTTTAGTGAGATGTGGTTTTGCACGTTCCTTTCCCGAGAGCTGCAGCTTCATACCGCATTTTGGGCAGTCACCAGCTTTGTGTGCTTTAACATCCTTGTGCATAGGGCAGCTATAGAATACGGTATGTTTGGCAGTATCCGGAACACCACCTTTTTTCTGAGCAAAAACACCGCCAGCACAACCCAGTGCCAGGATGAGGAACATAACTATTTTTTTCATTTTTTTTGATTTGCTATAAAACTAGGCATGAGTGGGCACCCATCGTATGACCGCCATCACAGGCGGGTATGATAGTGGACATATACTCCGGATAAGAGAACATACGAGCCTACCATAACCGTTTGGCATCCCGAAAGAGCAGCACAGTTTCTGCTGTCTTTCATTTGCTTACTTGCCGCCTCCTTAATGCGATACCAAACAAAGGGATACGGAGGAAAGTATCGCGCTAATAGGTTATCGATATACCCACACCCAAGCCCATATCGCTATCATAATGACTGGACAGCCCAATATATTTGGTGAGGATATACCGGAATCCTGCCGCGTATTCCTTATCCGTATTGATCATCCAGTTAAAACGCAGCCTTGGTGAAACAGGAATATCCTCCCTGCTTAACTGGAACCTGAATTTGCCATCACCATCTATTCGGCCGTCGGCCGTTACGAGCATGGGCAATGTGTAGGCGATACCTGCAACAAATGTTTTCCGGTTATTTTTATTACTGGCCTGGCCAAACCAGTTTTTATCTTCATCGCCGAAAAGATTTTCCGGGCCTCCCTCCGTTTTATAATGGTAATCAAAGCCTACATAAGGAAACCACCATTGCATCCTTCCCAGGAAACGACCGATATTGGTTTCACTTTCATACCCATGCATATCATGGTAACCCAGATGCCACATGGTACTCGCTCTCCACCTTGTTTGTGCGAACATGAATTCACCATCGCTGCCATTGCTTTCCAGGTTTACCCTTCCCATGGGATGAAACCTCCTGTCGTCTGCATTCAACCCACGCCGGGCAACTTTGGCATCCGTAATATCGGTTTTATCAACCAATGGCTCCTGGTAACTGAACACCCGTCCCATTCCGCTCATCATGTGATAGAGTATATGACAATGAAAAAACCAATCGCCCCCGGGCTCGTTAGCCGCAAATTCGATTGTATCACGCTCCATGGGCATAATATCGATGATGTTTTTCATGGGAGCATACTCACCCTGTCCGTTCAATAAACGGAAATCATGTCCGTGCAGGTGCATGGGATGCCGCATCATGCTGTTGTTAAAAAGAATGATCCGCACGTTCTCCCCTTTTTTAATCAGTATCTTATCTGATTCCGACACCACCTTGTTATCCATACTCCATACATAACGGTTCATATTTCCCGTAAGGTTAAACTTCAGAATTTTCAATGGGCCTGCAGGCAGTGTACTTTTTTCCGGCGTACGCAGCATGCTATAGTTCAGCGTAACGATTCCTGAATTACCCCTGTTGTTATCCATATCAGACATATCATGTCCCGGATGATCCGGATCATGGCCATCATCCGGAGGTATCGACCGTGGTTCCACCTTAGCACCGCCTACCACCGTATCGCCGGGATGCAGTGGGCCCGTGATCTCGGGGTACATCACCGTATTCATATCCATGATCTGGTTGCGCATTTCCATTCCTTCCATCTCAATCATGTTGCCTTTCATGTCCATCATATTGTTCATCATCTTCATACCTTCAAAATACTTTAGGCGCTGCCATCTGCGTGCAGGTACTTTTTCACCTGCACCCAACCACAACGATGCGGACCTGGTACGGTCCTCAGGCGTTACCCTGAATTCATAACTTTTGTTCTCCGGTATGGTAACAACCACATCATAAGTTTCAGAAACGGCTATGATCAGCCGGTCAACTTCAACCGGCTCCACATCATTGCCATCACTCGCCACAACTGTCATCCTTCCCCCTGCATAATTGAGCCAGAAATAATCCGAGGCGCCGCCATTGGCGATCCGTAACCGCACTTTGTCGCCCGCTTTATATTGCGGCTGTTCGTTTTGATTTTGTCCATTCACCAGGATATTATCGTAATACACGTCGCTCACATCCATCGCATTCATCCGCTTCCATTCATTGAGCAGTTTGGTTCCCAGATGACCGCTTTTAATCGCTTCCCAATAACTCTGGGTTGCCCGCTTCTGAATGGCAAACCAATCAGTGGCCGCATGGAGACTCCTGTGCACTTCTTCCGGTTTCATATCCGTCCATTCACTGATGATGAGCGGCAATGTTTTAATAGCGGGTTCTTCCCTTTTATTCATAATGAACATACCATACATGCCTATCTGTTCCTGCAATCCTGTATGGCTGTGATACCAGTGTGTGCCATGCTGAATAATGGGAAACCGGTAAACGTAAACGGTGCGGGGCTTGATCGGCATCTGCGTGAGAAACGGAACGCCATCCATCCGGTTGGGGAGGAAAAGGCCGTGCCAGTGCAATGAAGTTTCTTCATTCAGTTCATTGTGAACATAAATTTCGGCAGTATCTCCTTCCGTGAATGTCAGGGTAGGCATTGGGATCTGTCCATTGACAGCAATCGCACGTTTTGATTTTTTACCGAATTTCACCGTCGTCTCCTCTATGAAGAGATCATACCGCACAGTTCTTGGAGGCAGGCTGGCTGACTTTGTTTCGGCCCTGTTCGACATATCCATGTGCATAGAATGATCCGATTCCATTTGCGGTGCCGGGTCCTGCTTTTTTTCGACTATTTTTTGCTTCTCCTTTACCAACGCCATTCCGCAAATAGGGCAATTGCCTGGTATAGGTGAATGTATCTGCGGATGCATGGGACAGGTATAGGACACCGGTACGGGAGAATCTTTTCTGATGACTACGGTGTCAGATTCCTGCGCAGTATCTTTTGTTGAAGGTGCAGGAATTACCGCTTTCGTGGGGGCGGGATCCATAGGTTTTGATGCCGGTGCAGGTTCCGGTTTTTTTGGAACCGACTCTGTTTTGCGGGGAACGGGCCTGGGTTTAGGCTTTGCTTTTTTTACCAGGGCCATGCCGCATTTGGGGCATTTGCCAGGGCTGGCTGACTGCACTTCCGGGTGCATCGGGCACACATATAAATCTGACTGTGCATTTACTACGGTTGAAGTAAACAGAACGAAGAACAGGATCAATTGTTTCATCAATATTATTTTTTCACTTTTAACATACCTGCATTGATGGCTACCACCAATGTACTAACTGTCATCAGCACGGCGCCTGCTGCAGGACTAAGCAGTATGCCTTGTTTATATAAAACGCCTGCTGCCAGTGGCAGCGCAACAACATTGTAGGCGGTGGCCCAAATTAAATTCTGAATCATTTTTCGGTAAGTAGCTTTGCCAAATAAAACCAGGCTTACAATATCCCCCGGATTGCTGTTTACCAGTACTATGCCTGCAGTTTCCGCAGCGATATCACTTCCACTGCCTACAGCTATACCAACATCGGCCTGGGCAAGAGCCGGCGCATCATTCACTCCGTCGCCCGTCATGGCCACAAACCCGCCGTTACTTTGCAACTCCTTTATCTTTTCCAGTTTCTCATGGGGCAGCACTTCTGCAAAAAAACCATCCATACCCAACCCATCGCTCACGCTCTTTGCCACTTTATGATTGTCACCCGTGAGCAAAAGTGATCTGATACCATTTTTCTTCAAGGTGCGGATGGCTTCTGCTGATTCGGGGCGTACCTGGTCCGACAAACAAATGTATCCCTTCAATTGGTTTTCAATCAACACAAACACAACGGTTTCGGTATCATTACCGGTAAAGCCGGCTGGTACAGGTATATTATTTTCTTTCAGGAAGCCAGGACTCACTATCCCGATTTTCTTACCTCCCACAAAAGCTTCGACACCCTTACCCGTGACAGCGTTAAAATTTTCTGCGGTCGGAATAGCGATTGCCAAATCTTTTGCCTTCTGCAATATACCCGTTGCAATAGGATGCTCTGATTTCTGTTCCAGCCCGGATGCCAGCCTGATGATTTCATTCTCTGTAAAATGTTCATCCAGTGAAACAATCCTGGACACTTCGAACTTACCTACGGTGAGTGTGCCTGTTTTGTCAAAAACCATCGTGGTAATTTTCCTTGCATTTTCGAATGCGGTCCGGTTCTTTATCAGTAAACCGTTTTTTGCAGACAAGGCTGTTGATTTGGCCACTACCAGGGGTACGGCCAGCCCTAAGGCATGCGGACAGCAAATGACAATTACCGTAACCATGCGCTCGATGGAAAATGCCAGGGGTTGTCCGGCAAGGTACCAGTATAAAAAAGTCAGGATACCTGAAACAATCGCAATGATGGTCAACCATCGCGCTGCGGTATCAGCGAGTAATTGGGTTTTTGATTTTGATTTTTGGGCGTCGTCAACCAGTTTGATCACCTGAGATAAATAGGAATCCTTGGCTGCATGTGAGACCGTAACTTTGATAGCTCCGTTCCCGTTGATGGAACCTGCAATTACCTTTTCCCCCTGCTGTTTCTGTACCGGTTTGGATTCACCGGTTAACATAGATTCATTCAGGTAACTGCTCCCTCCCAGTATTACTCCATCGGCCGCAACTTTTTCGCCAGGCTTTACAAGTATGATATCATTGGCAATTAATGAATCGGTCTGTATTTCCTGAATGCCATCCCCTACCACTTTGTGTGCATCGGAGGGTAGCAACTTTACCAGTAGTTCCAATTCCCTTGATGCACCTGCAATGGATCTCATTTCTATCCAATGACCCAGTAACATAATCAGGATGAGTGTAGCCAGTTCCCAGAAAAAATCCATACCGGGTAATCCAAATACTATCGCAACGCTATAGATGTAGGCAACAATTATCGCGAAGCCAACGAGGAACATCATGCCCGGGTTTTTTACCCTCGCTTCATTTACCAGCCCGGTTAAAAAAGGCCACCCGCCATAAAAAAATATGATGGTTGACAGAAAGAATAAAACGTATGCGGACCCCGGAAAAGCCCAGTTCACTCCCAACCAATGTTGAATCATTTCTGACAACAGCATCACCGGAATGGTAAGCACCAGCACCACATAAAATCTTTTTTTGAAATCGGCTATCATCATGGCATGATGGTTATGGCCATTGTGTCCCATTGACACATTCATACCATGCGGATGAACAGGTGTAACGGAAGTTGCCGCTGGTTTCTGCAAAACGAGTTGCATACCACAAATGGAGCATGTGCCGGGTACTGCCTGCACAACCTGCGGATGCATTGGGCAGGTATATTTTTGCGTATGCGGGTGCTCCATATCTTGCCTGTTATTTACAGCAATCCTTATTGCGAATAAAAATTGCCTTAAAAATTTTAGAGAGTATTTTTAGTATGCTATTCATTCCCGTTTTTTTTCGTGGACACAGTATCCGGCATTTTAGTTGCCCACTCGATTATCAGCGCCTTTTCCTTTTCGGTCAGCCTTGCTTTGCTATGAAGCAACCTGTACAGGGGCAGTGGCATAGCGCCCTCTTCCACCTGTTCTGCAAGAGTAACCATTTTGCTGCGCTGTCTGCGCTCTGAATAGGAACCAAATTCGCTGAAGTTAAGTTCCTTTTTGCCGTCGCGCACATGTGCGTTCAGCAGCCATGCTATCGGCTGTATATTGGCATACCAGGGATAGCGGGTATGATTGCTGTGACAGTCATAACACGCCGTTTGCAAAACGGAAAGCACTTCCGGTGAAACGGAAACCGTATGGGTAATATCCGTTTCCAATACCCGCCCGCCCGTATTACGGGCAGGACGGATAAACTGGATAACGATTATGATGGCCAATAACACCCATCCTGCTTTTTTCGCCAGCCGCATCAGTGCTTACTGTAAGGTTTCTTTCACTGTGCCGCAATCGGGCATTTTCTTTCCGAGGTAAGGATTACTGATCTCCTTGGTTTCGCTCAGCCAGTTTGCGCCCTTGTTATTGTTGTACATGGGGCAATGATCCTGGTAAAGTGTTTGACCGGCACCCATTGCTTTTACAAAATCATACATGTCTTTACTAAGCATGGCGAAATGCTCACGCTGGTGTTCAATTTTGCCGGCGTTTTTAGCTATGTGTTCAGCATGCTCTTTTGCCGCGGCGGAAATGTCAACGAAGGTTTTTTTCTGCTCTTCTGTTAGCGCCGTCTGGTCATAACTGGTAAAAGCCTGCATCAAAGCGTTACCTCCGTTGGCTGCGTCCGCAGCGTCATCTTTGGCCAATGCATTTTTTACATGCAGGTAATGGGCAACAACATCTTTTGATGAGCTCCCCTGCACAGTGGTAGTAGCCGTTTCCGTTTTAACGGTTGTGGTGTCGCTGTTTTCTTTAACAGTGGTGGTTGTGTTGCAGGCAGCCATCGCCAATACGGCCAGCCCAAGAATCATGTTTTTCATTTGAATAAATTTTTGTGTGAATATTTAGATTAAAGCGTTGCATTTACTTTACCACAGGCCAGCATGGCGCTACCGTAGTAGGGATTCCTGACTACGGTTTGCCCACTGAGCCAGGATGCTTTTTTCATTGGGCAGTATTGTTCGTAGATGGGATCACCGGAAAGCTTAACAGACTTTGCGAGTGCGATCATTTTATCGGAGAATGATGAAAAACGGAGCCGCTGTGCATTAAGGTCTTTTGCAGAAGCAATAGCGCCGGCATCTTTTGATAGCGCACTACGTTTGGCTTCATCAATCAAACCCGCATCTAATGTGCTTATTGCTTTTGCAAATCCTTCTGCATGGTTTGATGCGGCAGCAGCATTACCTGCTACCAGGGCATCTTTGATATCGAAGTAAAGGGATAATAACTGAGCTGAGGGGGTTTTCTGGTTTTCCTGGGCTGGGGCATATTGGAACGCCATAGTTACCAACGCCGCCATTAAAAAGAATATTTTTTTCACGTATTCGGGATTTGATGTAAAGAAATGATTACAGACATGACAAGGTCATGAAGCATACAATACTATGCATCAAATCATATTTGAAAACGCCCGATGGAAATACGCAAACTTTCCGGAGGAGGGTGAAAGTGGCAGGCGATATCGGCCTGTAGACGGGGATCTGCAACGGCAAACAACCTAAGCTGGCTTTCATTTTTTGGAACCACGTAGAAAGGCAGTGCCACCGATGCTTTTACCTGCTGGAAACTTTTATCTGTTTTCTGGAGTTTTACCACATTGCCCTTACAACAGTCATCCTTTTTGGAATCAGTTGATGTGTTCGCATGTTTGTGTTTGGCGTGGGCATCCGACTGTGTATGTTTTGAATGACCCTTATGTGTATCCCCCATCGCTTTGCCGGCGTGTGCGCCGTGGTGAGAGGAATTGTAACCCATATCAATCCCTATCGAACAGGCAAACCCCAGCACGGTATTCAAACCGAATACAACCAGCAGGAAGGCCGCTTTAAAACGTAAGGATTTATTCAGGATCATAATTATTCCGCAAAAATAGCGTCTTTCCGGGTTAAAAAAATTACATAATTCCCAGATTAGGTAAAACCGGGGCCCTCGCTGTTCCATACGCGCCGATTATTCCCTTCCTGAAGTACAACCACAGGTGTACGGAACATCCCTGTCGTGAATACCCTTCATTGTTTTGTAGCGGGTACCGGTGCGCTCCCGGACCGCTGGGAAATGCAAGTGCTGCAGCAATACTTCCGGAAACCTATGCAGTCAACCACCCAGGTAAAGCTGCTATCCAAAATGATCAGTCTGTAACTGAAAAATAAAGCCATCCCCTGGTCGGTGGATGGCTTTATCTTGTATGCTTAGTGTTCCTACCGGATCTGCCCTCTCACAATTCCGCCTGGCCTCGCTACCGAATGTGCATTCACGTAAAGCGCCGCTGTCAGCATTGAATTATAAAAGGCATCATCAACCGCAATTGTCTTCAGCGTGCCAAAGTC
>JANPIE010000044.1:0-2833 GCA_031424835.1 Chitinophagaceae bacterium | reverse complement strand
CGGCCAATGGCACTATAACCGGGATAAGTTGTTTTCTTCAAATCATCCAGCATCTGGTGCCCATGATCGGGGCGCATAGGGAGGGATACCTTTCGGCGCTTCATCAGGAGAACAATCTCTTTCATCACCGCATACATATCTACATCGCCGTCGAGATGATCGGCTTCAAAAAAATTGCCGTTGCCATCTCCTTTGGTGCTGCGGAGATGGATGAAATGGATCGCATCGCCCAGACGTTGTATGATACCGGTAAGATCATTGTCGCTACGCACACCCAATGAGCCGGTGCAGAAACAAAGACCATTGGCAGGGGATGGTGCACATTCGATGATGTCTTTCGCATCCTGTTCTGTACTCATGATGCGTGGAAGGCCCAGCACTGGAAAGGGCGGGTCGTCCGGATGGATGGCCATATGCAGGCCGCACTCTTCGGCCACAGGTACCACCTGGCGTAAAAAATAAAACAGGTGTTCTTTCAATTTTGCAGTATCGATGCCTTCATAATTTTTCAATGCCGCTAATATCTGCTCGGGGGTAAACTGCTCTTTACTTCCAGGTAATCCCAGCAAAGCATTCTTAAAAAGCGTTTGCTTTTCTTGATCAGGCATTGAACTAAAGCGCTGCTTTGCTTTTTCTATCTCCTCAGCCGTATAATCTTTTTCCGCACCCGGGCGCTTCAATAAAAAAAGATCAAATGCCACGAACGCTGAACGCTCATAAAACAAAGCCTTGCTTCCATCCGGCATGGTATAGCTGATATCCGTTCGCACCCAATCAAGAATGGGCATGAAATTGTAGGTAACCACTTTCAAGCCGCAGGCCGCTACATTGCGCAAACTGGTTTTGTAATTTTCGATATGCTGAAGGTAATTACCTGACTGACGTTTTATGTCTTCGCTCACGGGAAGACTTTCAATCACCGTCCAATCCATCCCGGCCGCTTCGATCAATGCTTTTCTTTTATTGATCTCTTCAATGGGCCATACCTCTCCTACCGGTACATGATGCAATGCAGTAACTACACCTGAGCATCCTGCCTGCCGGATATCCGACAAACTCACCGGGTCATCCGGCCCGAACCAGCGCATGGTTTGCTGAAGCATTTTATTTTTGTTTTGAATGTTGAATTTCAAATTATCAATGTGGCACTGATCATTACCGCGGTTCATTGGTCAAATGATCCCGTTAGGGATCACAGCTTTGTAGCAACCAGCCCAAATTACAAAATCATGTGCCCCGTAGGGGCTACCCTTAACGCGGTACACCCTGAGCGTGGTGCCCCTAACGGGGCACGCTGCACCCGCCTGTGTCTTTTCTACAGAGCGGTTGCCCCTATCGGGGCATGCTGCTCTTTTCTGTATTTTTTCTGCGGAGCGGTTGCCCCTATCGGGGCATGCTGCTCTTTCCTGTGTTTTTTCTGCAGAGCGGTTGCCCCTATCGGGGCATGCTGCTCTTTCCTGTATTTTTTCTGCGGAGCGGTTGCCCCTATCGGGGCATGCTGCTCTTTCCTGTATTTTTTCTGCGGAGCGGTTGCCCCTAGCGGGGCATGCTGCTCTTTTCCGTATTTTTTCTGCGGAGCAGTTACCGCTACGGGGCATGAATCTATGTATGTTGCATATTGAATTTTGTGGCCAACTAATGCAAACAGTCAACATTTAAAACGCAACATTCAACACAATCCCTCCTACCAGAACAACGTGTACAATGCCACCAATATCCCGCAAACGATCATCACACCCACGGTAAAGCCCGGACTCATTTTAAACATTCCCCTGTCTATCTCGAGGCCATTTGTTTTGACGCCGCGTTTCACTTCAATTTTGCTAATGATATACATCCCGATTACGCAAAGCATGAATACAAAACCCATCCTGTCGAGGAAAGGTATTTCGTAAACGCCTTCCGGATTCTTTGCAGCAAAACCCATCGGCTCGAGGAAAGCCAGGTTAGCGAACTTTGGAAGGAACTTAAAAAAGATGGAAAATATAAACCCACCGATCGTTGCAAACAGTGCAGCGTTGGAAGTGGTCTTTTTCCAGAAGAAACCCAGAATGAACATGGCGAAAATACCCGGTGATACAAAGCCGGTATATTCCTGTATGTATTTAAAACCACCCTTTTCAATACCCAGGTATGGCGCAATAACAATTGCCAGTATCATGGATATGATCACCACTATCTTGCCAATACCCACCATCTTTTTTTCTGTGGCATCAGGAGCAATTTTTTTCTTATAAATATCCAATGTGAAAATGGTGGCTATACTATTGGCCTTACCGGCCAACGAAGCAACGATTGCCGCAGTGAGAGCAGCAAATGACAACCCTTTTAAACCTGCAGGCAGCAGGTTCAGCAAGGATGGATAGGCTTTATCTCCTACAATATTTCCTGCTTCATCCATCAATTCTCGGTTGCTGAAATAACCCTGCTCATTCAATATGAACGCAGCAATACCCGGCAGCACAACAATAATGGGCATTAATAATTTTAGGAATGCAGCAAACAGTATCCCTTTACGTGCTGTGGGTAAATCAGCGCCCAATGCACGCTGCGTGATATACTGGTTACATCCCCAGTAATTCAAATTCACGATCCACATACCTCCCACCAGCACCGTAAGGCCCGGAAGGTCGAGATAGTTCTTATTCTCTTTATCAAAGATCATGTGAAAATGATCATCACCATGTTCTAGCAACAGCTTAAAACCATTTACCGTACCGGTAGTGCCAAATTTTTCGCTTACAAGATTTAATGCGAGGTATGTAGTAACCAAACCACCCAGCACGAGGAAGAATACCTGAACCACATCCGTATAACCGATCACTTTCATACC
>JANPIE010000043.1:0-13789 GCA_031424835.1 Chitinophagaceae bacterium | reverse complement strand
CCGGGTGTTGCTCTCGAGACTCGCACCGGGGACTAAAGTCCCAGATTATTTTCATAAATATCCTTATATCCACGCCCTAAAGGGTGCGGCAAGTAAATATTTTGCAGGGTTTAATTACACCATCGCTCTCTGGGGAACTCTGGGCGCTCTCTAAACTGTGTGGTGCAGGAAATGTCTGGAAGGGTGGCTTCAAGCTAGGAGCTGCGAGCTCGTCTCTGTGGACCTCTGCGCTCTCTGCTGCTCTGTGGTGAAGGAAGATTCAACTATAAGAAAATAAACATCTCGTTTAAGCAATTCCGCTCGCAGCTCACAGCTAAAAAAACCTATCTTTTAAAGTAAACCTTCAGCTTCTCATTAATATAATAGGTAACATCCTCCTCCGTAACATTCCTTCTTAACCATTCTGCCGAGGGCCTGTATTGCTGCATGAACTGCTGCAGCCCATCATCTTTCAATGCACTAAAACGGGTAACCAGGCTTGCCGGAAACCGGTAATTGATGTAAGCTTCCTTCTCACTCGCATCAAAGAACGCCCATGCTTTTCTTTTGTTCCGCTCACGCTTCGAAAAGCGATCGATGTTCAAAGCAATACCTGCGCCTGAATTCGCCTGTGCCACTGCCGGTATCTTATAGTCAACCACGCCCCGTAAAAAATCTTTTCTTCTTTCAATGCTATCCAGCTGGTAACGGCTCATGCCGCGTGCCGTAACGGTTACGTTGCCAAGGCTGTAAGTAAGCGGTGAAAGAATCAACGCCAAGGTATCCTTAAGCAGATGGTTATTGCTATACTGTATCGTATCAAAATGATAACCCACTGCGGCAAAAGATAATACCTGGTTCTCAGATAAGTCAATTTTAAAACGGCCCGTGTTGCCAGTCATTACGGTTCTGCCGGTGTTGAGGTTAGTGACACTTGCGAGTATGATCGGTTCGTTGGTAACGCTGTCTCTCAGGTAGCCGAATACCGTTCCGTTATTTTTTTGGGCATGCGCATAAATGCTGAAAAACAATGCCAGTATGATCCATCCTTTCCTCATGCTTATGATTTGCGTAAAGGTAAGTGAACCCATTACTCATCATTGTTAATGCTCTATAAAACAAACCCCCGTCCACAATCGCGGACGGGGGTTATATGATGAATCTTTGTCAACCTGTTATCCGGCCTTCAACGATTACTTCGGATCCAATGCTTTCTTAATCCTGTCCGACACATCCTGTAAATGATACCTGCTCATTTTATCGGTAGTACCACCGATAGCAGCATTTACTTCGGATTGCAAAGTGCGGAGTTGTCCCCTTGTAACAGAGGTAACATCGGTGTTCTTTGTATTCACTGACACGGGACCAAAAAGACGGCCGCCCACAAGGATAGCCGAAGCTGCAGGGGCTGCTGGTGTGATAAGGTCAATCAGTTTCTCTGTATAAGCTTTCTGCAGGTTGCGCCTGTATGGATCGATCGCTTTTTTGGTGGCGAGTTCGCTCCAGATGCCTTTGCGTACATCATCCATCATCTCATCCAGTGTATAGGTGTTGCTGCCGTAACGGTTAGCAGCCGCAGAGAGTTTGAATAAACGTTGTGCATCAAGCAGGTTGTTCAATACACTGGTTTGTGTATTCTGAACCCGCTCATTGGCTACCGGTGCAGAGATCTTGTTCAGTACACTCCTGTCAATTAACCAGGTGGGTGTTTCAAACAATTGCTTGTGCAGAAAAGCAACCGCTTCTTTCTGTGTTGCCCTTGGTGTTGGCTCATAAATATCGCCGGCCTGCTCTACACTTTTATATGTCTCATAAACGCCGCCCACATTGGAAGTAACATGGTTCATATACCTGCCGAACTGGCCTGTTAACTGTGTATACAGGTCGCTCAGGTTCTCATAATGATCAGCTTCTTCTCTGCTCCACTCGGTGAGAGAAGGAAGTATGCGTTTCAGGTTCCTGATACCATATTCGCTTGCCTTCATGCTGTTATCACCCAGGTCCTCTGTCTGCGCCCTCGGATCGCCGTTGCGGCCCTCTCCTCCAAACCAGATGCGCGGGTTAGCCGCCAGGCGGTCTACAATCCATTTGTTGTTGATCTTCTTGTCTTTTTCTGCATCATACTCACCAATGTAACGGTAGCCCCACTCAATGGCCCATTTGTCGTAGTCACCAATGCGTGGAAACAGACCTGCCTGCGTAATATTGTCTTCCGGCTGCGCCACGTAGTTGAAACGTGCATAGTCCATGATAGAAGCGGTATGTCCGTTGGCTTCAACCCATGCTTTGTTGCGCAGGTTCTCCACCGGTGTTCGGCTGCTGCTGCCCATGTTATGACGGAGGCCCAGCGTATGCCCCACTTCATGCGATGAAACAAAACGGATCAGTTGTCCCATCAGTTCATCATTGAATTTCATTTTTCTTGCTGAAGGATCAACGGCTGCTGTCTGTATCAGGTACCAGTCATGCACCAGCTTCATTACGTTATGGTACCAGCCGATATGGCTCTCCAGGATCTCTCCGCTGCGTGGATCGTGTACCTGCGGACCATACGCATTCTCTATATCAGAGGCGAAGTAGCGGATAACCGAGTAACGTGCGTCTTCCAGGCTCATGTTGGGATCGTTGGGCCATTCTTTACCCACGATCGCGTTTTTAAAGCCTGCTTTTTCAAAGGCAATATTCCAGTCGTTGATACCATCTATCAATGGTTTTACCCACTGTTTGGGTGTGGCGGGGTCAACATAGTAGATGATCTGCTTGGCAGGCTCTACCAGCTCGCCGCGTTTGTATTTCTCCATGTCCCCGGGTTTGGGTTCCAGTCTCCACCTTACGGCGAACGTCTGGTTCTCCACTTTTTGCTGGTCATCGCTGTAGACAACAAAACGGTCGGCAAAATAGCCAACCCTTGAGTCAAATATGCGGCGCGCCATGGGTACCCTTGGGAGAAGGATCATAGAGGTATTCAGCTCTATCGTTACAGCTCCTGCGGCCTGTGCGGCCGGCAGCGTGGCTCCACCCCCTGGGGCGGCTCCAAATCCGCCTGCTGAGGAAGAATAGGTTTTAACGGTTCTGATCTCGGTATTGATGGGGAAAGTATTGATACTTTGTATATATGACCTGTCAGCGGCCAGGGCACCCAGGCCAAACTGGCGCTTGTCATTGGGATCCATGCTTACAATCTGGTTATCCCCTTTAAAAAAGTCGGTCACTTCAATCACCACGCTTGCTGAATCCTTGCCAAATGCGGCTATCGGAAACGCTGCCGCGATAGGATCGAGGTAGGAATTCTTAACCGCTCTTGAGATAGCGGTGGTTGAGTCGGCCGTACTGATAAGGGCCACAACACGTACAAAAACGTTGTTGCTGGGTCCTCTCTCAAACCGCAGGCTCTGCTCATTTACTTCTTCCCCACCGTATTTACCGCCACCGCCAGCTACTTTGCTGAAGCGGGTAACTGCCAGGATCTCTCTACCCAGCGTGGTATCAGCGATCTCGAAAAAATACTTTTCATCCACTTTGTGTACAGTAAAAAGGCCTTTTTTGGTAATGGCCTTGTCTGTGATTACATCCTTGTAGGGCCTGGGCCTTCCTGCCACGGTATTTCCCAATCCGGGGAAACTTGCGCCACCACGGGGAGCATTTCCGCCGGTGGAGTCCCTTTGTGCCGTAACCGCGGTAGCAGCCAGGAGCGCAATTGCAAATAGTTGTCTTTTCATAATGTGCTATAGTAGTTTGAATAATTTTTAAAGATAAGGTGCGGGTGCATACAGCAGGGCTTTTTACTCGTCTCTTGTACAGGATGGCGAAATGCCCGTTTCAATCGGTGAATACTGCGCCGAGGAAGGGCTTTGGGGGCTACCTTACGCCCCGCAAAAAAAGAGGGAGATTGAAAAAGTTTAGCCCGTGCGGCTTTGCCGCGTTGGATAATTTAACTATTTTGTACTCCCCTTTGTTTTTCTGAAATAATGTTTTGCTTTTTCAAAACAATTTTCAGTAGAATTGCGGAACAAAAAATTTTAACCAACTGTAATTTTTTAAACCAAAAATCAATTGAGTCATGGCTGAAACAAAACCATCTGTCAGTGCTGCCGTAAAAAGCCCATCTTCTGCCCAACCAAAAAAGCAGGGTAACTCCATTTCATGGCTGGCTCCACTTGCATGTATCGTCCTCGGTTACGTTATCTGGCGTTTTGTATTGGGATCGCCCAGCAATTTTACAACCCCTGATCCCAATGGTGGTTTTTGGCCTCAGCACAAAGGACCCAAGACCGGCTTAAGCAAAATGTATGAGGGAGGTATCATCGTACCTATCCTGATCGGATGTTTCTTAACCGTTGTAGTTTTTTGTATTGAAAGGTTGCTCACAGTTTCCAAAGCTGCAGGTACCGGAAGTATTACTGAATTTGTTCGCAACGTACAATTTCACCTGGCCAACAAAGATGTAGACAAAGCCATAGCCGCCTGCGACAAGCAGAAAGGTTCTGTTGGTAATGTTATGAAAGCCGGTCTGAAAAAATACAAGGAGATGATCACAAATACTGAACTGGTAACAGAACAGAAGGTGCTTAATATCCAGAAAGAGGTAGAAGAAGCCACTGCGCTCGAACTGCCTATGCTGGAAAAGAACCTGGTGTTCCTTTCAACCATTGCCTCAGTAGCTACCCTGTTGGGTCTGTTGGGTACGGTATTGGGTATGATCAAATCGTTCTCTGCCCTCGGCGACGAAGGTGGTGGTGATGCTGCGCGTGAACTGTCAAAAGGTATCTCTGAGGCCCTGTTTAACACGGCATTGGGTATCGGTACATCAGCTATCGCGATCATCATGTATAACGTGTTTACCACCCGTATCGATGGTATCACTTACGGTATTGATGAATCAGGTTTCACATTAACACAAAGCTTTGCCGCTAACTACAAATAATCGAAAGGTTTTTGTGGAAACGGGCAGGTTTTGAATCTTAATACTGAAATCTTACAAAATACATAATAATGGGTAGAGCCAAATTACCTCGAAAGAGTACAAATATCGACATGACGGCGATGTGCGATGTGGCCTTTCTGTTGTTGTCGTTCTTTATCCTCACCACCAAGTTCAAGCCACCGGAAGCGATAGCAGTGACTACGCCCAAATCGGTGTCTTCGAAAATTGCGGAAACGAAAAATGTTGTTACTATCATTCTTGATAAAGATGGCAAGGCGTTCCTGATGATGGATGATGAAGACAAAAAAGAAGTGGTTGCCAATACGCTGAATAACACCCGTAACCTGGGATTGAATGTGAATGCTTTCAAAAAGGCCGGTTTTTTCGGTGCGCCTTTTGCTAGCCTGGCATCTTTCCTGAACCTGCCGGAAGACCAGCGGAAAGGGAATGCCTTACCCGGGATACCGGTTACGGATACAGCCAACAACGAAATGGTTGAATGGATGCGGGTAGTAAAAGATGCCTACCAGGGATCTAAGATGAATCTTTTGCTGAAAGGTGATAACCTGGCAAAATATCCGTCTTTCAAAGCTGTGATCGACGCGTTCAAGAAAAATGATCTTCTGAAATTCCAGATGATCACTAACCCTGAAGGCGCTCCTGTAGGAACGGATCTGTGGAAGAAAGGACAGGCCGGGGAAAAACAGGAAGAGTAACAGTAAGTAAACCAATTAGTAACGAAAACTAAATTCTACCGACATGGCAGAAATGGATACCTCGAGTGGCGGTGGCCATAAGAAGGGCCCCGGGGTCAAAAAATCGAAGAAGCTGTCGACACGAGTTGACCTGACACCCATGGTTGACCTGGGTTTCCTGCTCATCACGTTTTTCATCTTCACCACCACGATGAGCCAGGCTACCGCTATGAAGCTCTTTCTACCGAAAGATGCCGATAAGCCGGAAGAACAGAATAAGGCGAAGGAGTCGGGTGTTATCACCATCCTCCTGGGAAAAGATAATAATGTCTTTTACTATGAAGGAACACTGGATAACAGCGCTTCCAATTTCAAATCGTCTAATTTCAAAGATATCCGCACGGTGCTGATCGATAAGAAGGCCCGTACGCCTGAGAAAGACCTGGTTGTGGTGATCAAACCATCTGATGAGTGTACCTACAAGAATGTGGTAGACATATTGGATGAGATGGCCATTAATGTTCTGAAACGCTATGCATTGGTTGATATCTCTCCTGTTGAGGCCCAGCTTGTGGTAGCATCAGAGAAAGGAGCGGCAGCAACGGGTCAGAACTGATTGTGGAAATTCGTATCAACAGCATCTAATTACAAAAGACATTTACAATGGATATAAACAAAATTGCATCCGCAGATATCCTCGATATCGTGTTCGACGGGCGTAACAAGGAATACGGCGCTTACCAGCTCCGTAAGACCTACAATTCCCGGATCCGGTACGCGTTGATCGCAACGATCGTAATTTGCGCGTTGTTGCTGGCGGCTTCGTATATCGCTAATTCACAGGGCGACAAGAAGGCCGAGATCGTTGTACAGGACGTGAACCTCGAAGCTATGAAGCAGGAGGAGAAAAAGCCTGAACCACCGCCTCCTCCGCCTCCGCCAAAACAGGAACCACCCAAAGTGGAGATCACCAAATTCACCCCTCCCAAAATTGTGAAGGATGAAGAAGTGAAGCCTGACGAAGAGATCAAGGAAGTGGAAAAACTGGAAGATACCAAGATCGGTACCATTAACCAGGAAGGTGCAAAAGATGAGGGTGTGGTAGCTCCTCCCGTTGAAAAGCCTACAGGTGTGGTTGAAGCGCCTAAGGTGGAAGAAGATTACGATAAGGTATTTACAGTAGTACAGATCGCTGCGGAATTTCCCGGTGGTTTGCCCGCCTGGTCAAAATACCTGGAGCGTAACCTTAACAGGGATCTGCCTGTGGAAAATGGTGCGCCTCCCGGAAAGTATACCGTAATTGTTTCCTTTATCGTTTCCAAAGACGGATCCATCAGTGATGTGGCTGCGGAAAACGACCCCGGCTATGGAACAAAAGCTGAAGCCGTAAGGGTTATTCAGAAAGGACCCAAATGGAAACCCGCGGTACAGAACGGACGTAACGTTATCTATCGTCACAAACAAAGCATCACCTTCCAGGTTTCAGAAGAATAAGTTCTATTTATTTTCCAATAAGAAAAGTCCTTGCAGTGATGCAGGGATTTTTTTTGCGCAGGCGTATTCGTGAGGCGTGAGGCGTGAGGCGTGAGACGTGAGACGTGAGACGTGAAAAGTGAGGCGACGGGGGGCATAGAATTAAGATAGCGTGTGTATAGGTGTAAAAAATAGTATCTCGGATCCGGGCGTTACTCACGCCTAATGTTTTCACATCTCCATCTCCCTCTCACGTTTCACGTCTCACTTTTCACGTCTCACTTTTCACATCTCACAAATTACGCCTTGTGATTCACGTCTCAAGTCTCACGTTATGGATTCCTGCACGTACACGCATCATAGTAAAAACCAAAACCATGGAAAAATTATCCCTTCTCACCGCCGACCTGCTCGATATATTATTCGAGTATCGTAACAAAATGTATGGTGCGTATGAGTTGCGCAGGACCTATCCGCGGCGTATGGCGTATGCAGTTTGCGGAACAGTTTTTATTTGCCTGTTGTTTGTGGGTGGAACGCTATTGGCAAATGCAGAAAAGGCAAGCCAGTTTGCAGAGATAAAAGACATACAGCTATCAAAAATTGTGGTTCCCGAGGAACCCCCGGTGCAGCCACCTCCTCCGCTACCCAAACAGGAAATACCGAAAGTAGAGATGACCACTTTCACGCCCCCAAAAATCGTGGCTGATGAACTTGTACAGCCTGAAGAGGAAGTAAAAGACATCGAAAAACTGGATGAAACAAGGCTCGGTCCCATTAACCAGGAAGGCGTGAAGGATGATGGAACCATTACGCCTCCGGTTGAGACCAGCAAGCTCACAACAAAGGATCCGCAGGCAGACTTGGATGTTGACCGCATTTATACCACTGTACAGATTCCCGCCAGTTTCCCGGGCGGTGCGGGGGCCTGGAACAAATACCTGCAGAGCCATCTCAACAGCGATGTACCTATACAGAATGGTGCGCCCGTCGCAAAATATACGGTGATCGTTTCATTTGTTGTAGCCAGGGATGGCAGTATCAGCGATGTGGTGGCTGAGAATGATCCGGGCTATGGTACAACAGCGGAGGCCCTCAGGGTAATCCGCAAAGGCCCTAACTGGGTAGCCGCCGTTCAGAACGGGCGCAATGTCATATACCGGCATAAGCAAACGATCACGTTCCAGGTAAATGAAGAGTGATCACAGTTTTTTTTAGCTTATCGGGCACCGGGTACAGAAAGGTCCTCCGGACCGTCCTGCGCTCAGTATTAAAAAAACTGTGTCTCTGCTTCCTCTGCCTCCTAACTCACGTCTCACGCCTGACGACTCACGATTATTCCCCTACTTTTGCTTCAAAATCAAAGCATGTTGGCACAGTTGAGCGGATGGGATGATACGATTGTGGCGTTGGCCACACCGCCCGGAATTGGTGCTATTGGTGTAATAAGGGTAAGTGGCAAGGATACCTTTGCAGTGGTGAATCAACTATTTCCCTCTAAAGACCTTGAATCATTGCCTTCACATACGCTGCATGTTGGTTTTCTTAAAGAAGCGGGTAACACGATAGACGAAGTGGTACTCTCTTTATTCCGCGCACCCAGGTCGTACACGGGCGAGGATGTGATTGAGATCAGTTGTCATGGTTCTCCTTTTATACAGGAAAATATATTGAAGGCTATCACGCGCAATGGGATCAGGGTGGCCAAACCCGGCGAGTTTACACAGCGCGCGTTCCTGAACGGCAAAATGGACCTTACGCAGGCCGAAGCCGTGGCCGACCTGATAGCCAGCAATACCGAAGCCAGCAGGCGCACGGCGCTGCACAGTATGCGCGGCGGTTTCTCTTCTGATCTTCATCAACTACGTGAGCAATTGATCCGTTTCTCTGCACTGATAGAGCTCGAACTCGATTTCTCACAGGAGGATGTTGAGTTTGCCGACAGAACGCAGCTCCAGAACCTCATAAGCCATCTCAGCCAGTCAACGAATCAACTGCTCAACTCCTTCTCACTGGGCAATGTGATCAGGAATGGTGTGCAGGTGGCCATCATCGGCAAACCCAATGCGGGCAAGTCAACGCTGCTGAATACTTTATTGAACGAGAACCGCGCTATCGTAAGCGAGATTGCCGGCACTACGCGCGATACGGTAGAAGAAGTGCTGAATATTGTCGGCATATTGTTCCGCCTGATAGATACGGCCGGGATACGTGAGCATACCCAGGACCTGATTGAAAGTATTGGCATGGAAAGAAGTTTTGAAAAAATGCGCGCGGCCAACCTGGTACTGTACCTGTTTGATGTGAATGAAATAGATGCGGAGGTCCTGCAAACCGTAGTGGCGGGTTTTCAGCGTGAGCAGATAGCCTACCTGCTGATTGGAAACAAGGCGGATGGAAATGAAAAAACGGCGAGGCAAAAGTTTAGCCGCTTGCCCGGTATCATTTTTATTTCCGCAAAAGAAAACCTGCATATTGACCAGCTAAAAAAAGCCCTGGTTAGTAAAGCGATACAGGGCGATATCCATGCCGACACAACCATTGTAACCAATGCCCGCCATTACGAGGCCCTGCAAAAATTAAGTGAGGCATTGCAGGATGTACAACGTGGCCTGGACGATAAACTTCCCGGCGACCTTCTCGCCCTCGATATCCGCCAATGCCTGCATTACCTCGGAACGATCACCGGCCAGATCACCAATGAGGACCAGTTGGATTTTATTTTTTCGAAGTTTTGTATCGGGAAGTAGCCAGCGCACTATTCATCCACGGTTTACAGCTTTCACATTCATCCTCAGTTGGTTTCATTTGCCGATAGTTGCCTTTTCTTGCCTTTGTTAGCCAATTATTTGTGACTATTTCGGTTACTACTCTTATTTCGTAACCGAATTGGGAAGTGAGGGATGAATTATGGGTAACAATGATACGGTATGATACACAATGATGCGGTATTTAATAATCATTCCCCGCCAACACATTTGATATTATATAAAAAAGAATTAATTTGTTTCATTAATAATTAAATAAGCAGATATGCTGAATACTGATAGTGTAATTAAATATGGCTTCTTTGCTTACGGATCAAATCCATCACACTGTGGAGAATTTATAGAAGAAGCTATTAAAAAAATAAATAAGAGCGGGCATTTAGCATCACTTAAGAGCTGGAAAACACTTAAAATTGGCGGTGAGATTCTGATCTCTACTGTGTTGCAGGAAATCGAAAATTCACATTTTGTATGTGCAGATATAACAGGTTTGAATGAAAACGTTCTTTTTGAATTAGGTTTTGCAATTGGCAAACGTAAGCCGGTGTGGATAATCCAAGAGGTTTCGATAACTGAGGCATACAATAGATTTAAAGACTTGAATTTTTTGACAACGGTTGGGTATACACGAAAGGTTACAGATGGGGAAGGGATTTCCGAAGAAGCATTACTGTTATGTTAGCGACAAATTAGATTTGTACTGCCGATGAAAAATATATTCGTCAGTCCCAATGGCACAAATGCGTTTGTTGTGGGTAGGTTTTTTAGTTTGAAAAATAGACTATGTCAAGTGGAAGTCTATTTTAAATATCCTGTCAGCCATCGCATTATATTTAATGCAAACTGGACATTATCAGAACCCGGAACATTCATTCCTGCATCCGGTGTATAATTCGGAGGCCAAAGTTGGGCTGTTATCATGGCAGCCTCACCTAGTGCGACCACTCTTCCTTTTCCAAAATTGAACGCCACCCCATGTGTCCGTAAACCTTTTGTTTTTACAGCTACTCTTGAAATATTAGGTTGTGCCGGATCTACAACCATAAAATCAATTGCAGATTCACTTAATAATAAAAGTGCTGAGCTTCCGGTTGGGCCAACAACAGTCCTACCGGCAAATGTTTGTACCCGCTTTATTTTCTCCGATTCATTCCTACCCTGCAGGATTGGATGATTTCCCAACGACCCATGCGGTTCAGAGAAGTAAATACTTCCTGGATTAATTGTCACACCATCTTGCCGATACCTACTACTATGAAGCGAATCAAGGGTAATACTTATTTCCTGTGTCTCAGCACCTAGGGAATATAATAGCTCATCAAAAGTTAAATTATCATGGTCTGTAATCGCAAGCAAGGAGCCACCTTGTTGAATCCAATCTTTCAAAATCTGTATCTCAGAAACAGTAATTGCACCCGGACTTGCAATGACTACAACATTTGCCTGTCCTAGCAATTCCTTTGTAAAAGGAGTCAGGCTTCGTATTACTCTGAATCCATCATTTTCCATAAGGCTGGCAAATGGTTTATAACGTCCTGCAGCTTTATGGTAATTATTATGTGCCTCATCAAATATAATAACCGGACAACTATGTTGACAAACGGGAACTGCGACTTGAGTATCAAAAGTTGTATCCGCAATCACTTCTCTCGGTAAGCTCTGCTGCGCTAGTGAGTTTTTGGGTTTTATTTTTTCGAAATGTTGACGAAATTCGGTTTCCTTTTCTTTATTTCCTATTGCTTCATAATAATCAGCCATACTGTCAAATACGTCACTGCTTTTGGGATAGTTCTCAATATTCAGTTTAAAAAGCATTTCAACTTTATCAAACATTTTCCAGGACAAAAAAATATATCCAAGCCAATTGACTAATTGCTGTGGGGGGAAGGCCTCCTTTCCGGAAACTCCGGATTGATTTGAATAAAAAGAGTTTAAATAATTCACAGGATTGAAAGACGCATTAAAAAAGTTATCAGGCAGTTTGTACTGAACCGACACAGCTTTAGCCCAATATTCAAAGGCCTTTATACTGTTCCCAACGTACTTATAATAACTCCCCATATCATTAAGTGATGTAAAATTTTCAGGATTATTTTCATAATTCATTTTAAATAGAATCATTGCCTTATCTTTCTTATTAAGCTGAATTAAATTATTTGCAATGTTTCTAACTAGATATTGTGGGGGCGAAGTCTTGCGGCCAATCTTTTTAGATAGCTGGTCGTAATCCCTGATGATTTCAGCATCAA
Source organism: Chitinophagaceae bacterium (assembly GCA_031424835.1). Taxonomy (GTDB): domain Bacteria; phylum Bacteroidota; class Bacteroidia; order Chitinophagales; family Chitinophagaceae; genus Sediminibacterium. The sequence goes on along the minus strand of JANPIE010000043.1, from coordinate 1,701 downwards.
TTTTTATTAATGAATCTGAAAATATGGAGGGTTGTTTATATTTTACGACTAATGCTTTTGAATAATACACAAATGATCTGTCTTTATCTCCCTTGGCCTTGTAATAATCTGCCATTTGCTGGTACAACAAATAGTTATTAGGGTAATTCTCAATATTCATCCTGAGAAACCAATAGGCTTTATCAGGCGTTTTTTCTTTCATGAAAATTGTAGCTACTTTACTTATCAAGTCTTGCGGAGGCAGAATGTTTTTTCTGTCTGAGTTTGACATACTGTCATAATAAGTAACGATGTATTCTTTTGAGTTGAAGGAATGAGTAAAGAATTTATGAGGCAAATTATATTTCTTGATTAGCTCTTTTGACGAAGGTGCGTTTTGACAGAGACCTACCATTATAGTTAAGCAGGAAGTTAGCGTCAATAAATTCTTTTTCATTTGTTTTGGTTATTAAACGAAGGTTCAGGTTGTCGGACGGGTGTTATAATTGCCCACAACACATAAATATAAGAAACTTTACTACAGTCGCTAGTTTCGCAATTGGGATTAGTTTGTTTGATTATCAATTTGTTAAGTTGATTGTTTAAATGGGTGCACAATCCAATCAAACTGACCCATCTATTCCGGCGCAAACTGACCCACATTTTTGCTGGCGTAAAATTGCATGAACCTCTTCTTTATTCTTTCTCCATAGCTGCATAAGATATCCTGGTACTGTCCTCTTAAATATACTTCAATACTGTTACTGATGCATCACACGTTCGCGTGCAGTATGCAATGCTTTCTTAGCAAGGGTTACAGCATTCTATTGTTTCATCATTGATGGATGGAACGGATTTAATGACCGAGGTCATTAAATTTTGAAGCGAGAATAACAATCGTTGTAGAAAATATTACTGTGTCAATTTGAAGCGGAAAAGGTGGGTCAATTTCAATCGGACATCATGGGTACATCAAAACCGGACATACTGGATCAATGCGATTGGATTTTGCACAGTAACTACAAATTGCATACGCCGGATATCATAGGACTTACCGGAAACCTCACTAATTGAACTGATTTGTACCTTATTTGTACCTCGAAGTATTGAAATCATTATTGGATAACTACAATTACTTTCTGTATCGGGAAGTGAGGAGCGAAGCGACCATTCCCGCCGCATGGCGGGATAGCGCCGGTTCCTTAGTTCTCAGGCAGTTTCATTTGCCTTTAGTTGCCTTTTCCTGCCTTTAGTAGCCATTTACTTGTGACTATTCCGGTTACTACTCTTAATTCGTTCCCGAGTTTGGAAGTGGGGGACGAATTATGGGTAACAATGATACAGTTTGATACGCAATGATGCGGTATTTAATAATCATTCCCCGCCAACACATTTGATATTATACAAAAAAGAATTAATTTGTTTCATTAATAATTAAATAAGCAGGTATGCTGAATACTGATAGTGTATTAAATAGGGCTTCTTTGCTTACGGAACAAACCCATCACACTGTGGAGAATTTATAGAAGAAGCTATAAAAAAAATAAATAAGAGCGGGCATTTAGCATCACTTAAGAGCTGGAAAACACTTAAGATTGGCGGTGAGATTCTGATCTCTACTGTGTTGCAGGAAATCGAAAATTCACATTTTGTATGTGCAGATATAACAGGTTTGAATGAAAACGTTCTTTTTGAATTAGGTTTTGCAATTGGCAAACGTAA
>JANPIE010000042.1:0-2053 GCA_031424835.1 Chitinophagaceae bacterium | reverse complement strand
GGTTCACCATTTCCATAAAGCTTAACAAATTCCCATTTCTATACGTTATATTCAGCATACCTAACTTGCTGCATAATGATACAGACTAAACCCCGTCTCAGTTTCCTTCAGATCATTAACATGAATGTTGGTTTTTTTGGGATACAGTATAGTTTCGGGCTTCAGCAAAGTGCTGTGAATCCCATTTACGATTTTCTGGGCGCACAGCCCGACGAAATTCCCTTACTGAACCTGGCCGGCCCAATGACAGGTCTGCTCATTCAGCCCATTATCGGTGCCATCAGCGACAAAACCTGGCACCCCCGTTTCGGACGGCGAAAACCCTATTTTTTTATAGGCGCGTTATTCTGCAGCCTTTGCCTTTTTGTTTACCCCTTCAGCAGTAGTTTATGGATGGCGGCCGGGTTATTATGGGTACTGGATGCAGCCAATAACACCGCGATGGAGCCCTATCGAGCCTTTATCGCCGATAGCCTGCCTCCGTCACAAATGCCAACCGGGTTTCTTACACAAAGTTTTTTTACCGGACTGGGCATTACGCTTGCTAACATCTCACTGTTTGCGTTTCAGAAAATAGCATTTCTAAAACAGACGCATAACCAGATTCCCTACTGGGTCTTTGCCTCTTTTTTTCTTGGCTCAGTTTGCTCCATCTCCTCAGTTTTATGGTCGATACGCAAATCAAAAGAGATACCGCCTACGCCGGAAGAACTGAAGATACTGCGTGAACAAAAAATATCATTAGCAGTTCCATTCATAGAAATTTTCACAGCCATCCGTGACATGCCAAAAGTAATGTGGCAGCTATCCCTTGTGTATCTTTTTCAATGGTATGCCCTGTTCTGCTATTGGCAGAATGCCTCCAAATGCATCGCCCAATCAGTATGGAAAGTAACGCCCTCATCCGACCCGGTCCAGTATGAAGAAGCCGTGGGCTGGGCCGGGCTGGTTAACGGATGGTATAACGTAATCACATTTGTCTCCGCGTTTGCTTTAGTACCTTTGGCCCGAAAATTCAGTCCGAAGGGCGTACACGCAGCCTGCCTCTTACTTGCAGGAGCCGGTCTGGTGGTTTTTCCATTTATAGAAAACAAATACCTGCTTTTTGCTCCCATGACAGGATTTGGAATCGCATGGGCCAGTATGATGGGTATACCCTATCTCATGGTGGTTAGTCAGATCCCCAAAAACCGGTATGGCGTTTACATGGGAATAATCAATATGATGATTGTAATACCCATGATTATACAGACCACCACTTTCGGTTATGTTATCAACCGGTTCCTGAACAACGACCCGGCAAAGGCAATTGGATTTGCCGGTATTCTTTTATTGATCGCCTGCGGCGCCACCTTACTGGTCAAAACAGAAAAAACCGACGATGAAGAAGTACTCCCGGTATTGAAAGGCCATTAGTTGGGCAGGCAACTCTTTTTTCGAATGAGTTTTCCAATTTTATAAATAGTTTTTTACACGTAATTTAGGATATGAACGATGCGCAGGGATCACGCAATCATATTTCGGCTATTGCTGAAAAAAAGGGCCTGTTTGCCCATTCCGATAGCGATCTTTTTAAACGGCTTGCAGAACATACTGGTACAATTCAGTCACTGTATTCCGAACTGTACCATTCACACAGCCATCAACATTATTTTTTTGAGCGGCTACTTGAAACCATCATAGATGCATATTCATCCAGGCATGCGGACCTTCGCCTAAGAGACCATCAAAAAGAAACAAACTGGCACCTCAGTAATGATATTGCGGGCATGAGCCTGTACGTTGACAGGTTCTGCGGGAATCTGGCAGCCCTCCCGGGCAAATTGCCTTACTTACAGGAATTGGGCATTAACCTGCTTCACCTTATGCCCCTTTTCGAAACACCCGAAGGGGAAAGTGACGGCGGATATGCTGTGTCGGACTTCAAGAAAGTGGATACGCGCTACGGCAGTGTTGACGACCTCCGGAAAGTCATAGCCCAGATGCAGCAAAGCGGTTTTAGCGTTATGCTCGACATTGTACTGAACCATACTTCTCATCATCACCAGTGGGC
>JANPIE010000041.1:0-13232 GCA_031424835.1 Chitinophagaceae bacterium | reverse complement strand
TCTGGTTTCTTCTTGTGGCATTTCTCACCGCATTCAGTGCGCCTTCGCAGGTGAGGTGTACTATATAACCGGGGCATCCCGTATAATTGGCCATATCAGTAAAACGCGCACTTGCTTCCGCTTCGGTTACTTCCGGTTGCGAGAGGTAATGGTATAGCGGAGATAAGTTTCCCTCTGCGCGGTGCTTGGCGATCAGGAAATCGATCATATCGCCATTGGTTGCGTGCACATTGATCAGCCCACCATGTTTTTTTACTTCCTGCATCAGTCCCACCATCTGCCGGTCATCAATCATCAATGCACCTTTATAGGCCATGAAGGTTTTAAACGAGCTGATCCCTTCCTCCTCAATCATCGCCCTGATTTCCTGCTTTGTGTCTTCATTAAAATCTGTAACAGCCATATGGAAACTATAATCGCCCACAGCATTTCCCCGGGCCCTTCCATTCCATTCATCCAGGGCCGAACGTAAACTGTTGCCCTGTTTCTGCAGGATAAAATCGATTACGGTTGTCGTTCCGCCAAACAATGCCGCCCTGGTACCGGTTTCATAATTATCACTGGAGTAGGTACCCATAAATGGCATGTCGAGATGCACATGCGGGTCGATACCACCAGGCATAACGAGTTTGCCTTCGGCGTCGATCACAGTATCCGCTGTTACCTGCAGGTCTTTGCCGATAGCGGTAATGATCTCGCCTTCAATGAATACATCAGCCAGGTAATCATCTGTTGCTGTAATGACCCTGCCATTTTTTATTAAAACACTCATAGAATTGTTTTGAATGTTAAAGGATAAATGATGAATGTTTTTTCATACAACAAAGGATTAAGTACAATAGTCTCAATTACAGTTATAATACCCGCTGAGAACCATAATTGGCTGCCCCAAATGTCTTAATGCCTCTATGTAGCTCTGAGTATTCTGTGGCTCTGTGGTGAAGCCTTCGCTTATCTATTGGTGCGAAGGCTGCACCACAGAGCCACGGAGCGCACCGAGGTACACAGAGTGATCTACATGCTAATCCGGGTGCGGCTTTGTATGCATTCTACCTAATCGTACATACAACATTCAATATTTAAAATTCAACATAATTTATCTCTTTCGTTTCATTAACAGGTAATAAACCAACCCGCTCATTCCAAATCCCACAAACCATGCATAACTATACACGCCCACCACCCACCCGGGCATGGAACCTGCATCCAGCAGTTTGATTGTTGTAAAAAAGCCGGGCACATTGGGTAGTATGCCCGCGATCAACGCAATGATCGCTGCAAAGTTGAATCCATTGTTATAGCCATAAATGCCTGCATGGTTATAAAGATCGGCGCTAACCAATTGCTGTTTGCGGATAAAATAATAATCCACGATCATGATACCGCCTACAGGCCCCAGCAAACTTGAATAGCCCACCAGCCAGGTAAATATATACCCACTTGGGTCTGCTATCAGTTTCCAGGGAAAAATAAGAATCCCAATTAGGCCCGTGATATACCCACCAGTCCTGAAATTTATTCTTGTAGGAGCAAGGTTTGCAAAGTCATTGGCGGGACTCACAATATTCGCCGCAATATTAGTGGCCAATGTAGAGATGGCCACTGCTATCATGGCAATGCTCACCAATAATTTACTCTCAAATTTTCCAGCAAGTACCAGGGGATCCCATATCGTTGTTCCATAAATGATAGTTGTGGCAGAAGTAACCACCACACCAATGAAGGAAAATAGGGTCATTGATGCAGGTAATGCTATCGCCTGTCCTGTTACCTGTGCTTTCTGGCTTTTTGCATAGCGGGTAAAATCCGGGATATTGAGAGATAGTGTCGCCCAAAAACCTACCATCCCTGTCAATGCAGGAAAAAAAAATGCAAAGAATGCGGCGGCATCACCAAACTTAGATGGCTGTTTTAGTATGGGCCCCAATCCATTGCCCGCATTGATCGCCCAGAACAGTAAGGCCAGTGCGGCAAGGGGTAAAAAAAAGGCTTTGAAGACCAGTAATTTTTTGATGCTTTCCACACCCAGGTATACTACCCACATATTCAGTAACCAGAATACAATGAAACTGATCGCGGGTCCCGTCTGCAACCCAAAAGAATCCGGAAACACCTGCGGCAGGGTATCCAATGTGGGCAACCATACCCGGAACATCTGGTACAGGGCAAATCCACCGATCCAGGTCTGAATACCGAACCACCCACAGGCAACGATTGCCCGCAACATGGCCGGGATGTTCGCGCCTCTTGTACCAAAACTTGCTCTTGCAAAAACAGGGAATGGGATACCGTATTTGGCACCGGCATGACCGTTCAGTATCATCGGTATCAAAACAACCACATTGCCCAGGAAGATCGTAAGTATTGCCTGCCACCAGTTCATCCCACCTTCGATAAGTGAACTCGCCAGCATATAGGTGGGAATGCACAAACTCATACTGATCCACAGCGCCGCATAGTTCCAGGTGTTCCATGTGCGTTTATCGCCGGGTATCGGTGCCAGGTCCTCGCTGTATAGGGAATCAGGACGCATGAGTTTTTGTGTTGGGTGTTGAATTTTAAAGGTTAAATCTACTGCCTTACTTATTTTGAAATTTACGTATTAATACTGGTTACTTCTTCAGCTTTGCGCCTTGCCAACTTTGCGTCTTAGCGTGGATAAATTTCACGCAAAGCCGCAAAGGCATTAAGCCGCAAAGCATTCATCATTTAACATTCAACACTTAATACACTGCTTCATCCGCGATCCTGATCGCCTCACTAATGATCGCCAATCCTTCTTCCACCTGTTCTTTGGTAACACATAAGGGTGGAGCAATAAAAATATAGCTCCATCTCACAAATGTGTACATACCAAGTTCTTTTATTTTTGCCGCTACTTTATTCATTACGGCCATTTCATCCGGTTTCGCGTTGAAGGGGGCCATCGGCTCTTTTGTTTGGCGGTTCTTAACCAGTTCTATGCAACCCAGCAGGCCGGTTGTTCGGAAGTCTCCGATGCTGGGATGCTGCGCTTTCATTTCTTCTACCCGTTGGGTAATATAACGCCCCATCTCTGCCGCATTCTCTATCAGGTTATCATCTTCATATATCTTCAAAGTCTCCAGGGCCGCAGCACAACTTACTGGATGCGCCGAATAGGTAAGTCCCAGCGGTAACATCGCTTCATCATACTTCGCTGCGATCTTATCACTTACCATCAAACAGCCAAACGGCAGGTAGCCGCATGTCAGTCCCTTGGCCATCGCTATCATATCCGGTACGATGTCATGGTTTTCAAAACCAAACCATTTTCCGGTACGTCCAAACCCGCTCATCACTTCATCCATTATCAGGAGGATACCGTGTTTGTTGCAGATCTCCCTTACCTGTTTCAAATAACCGACAGGATATTGCAGGCAACCTGATGAGCCCGATTCTCCCTCGAGTAAAATAGCCGCAATATTTCCCGGGCCCTCGTAGGCAATGATCCGCTCCAGTTGCGCCACACATTCTTTCAGCAATGCTTCCTCGCCGTAATCCCAGCGATACAGATAAGGAAGGTCAAAATGCACAAAATTGGGCGCCTGTTGTGCGTCCACGGGTAGTTTACGGGGATCACCACTCGCCGTCATTGCGCCGCTGGAAGAACCGTGGTAAGATTGATAGCGCGTTAATATTTTATGCCTCCCGGTATACAGCCTGGCCAGTTTTATGCCATTTTCTATAGAAGTGGCGCCGCATAAAGTAAAGAACGCTTTATTCAGGTCGCCCGGACAGATCTCCGCCAGTTTCTTTCCCAATTCGCCGCGCACTTTTGTTACACAGCTCGGCGTTACATAACTAACCTCCTGCATCTGTTTTACTACGGCATCTGTGATGCGCTGGTTACCATGACCAATATTCACATTCATCAGTCCCGATGAAAAATCGATATAACGTTTGTCATCATAGTCATACAGGTATACCCCATCTGCATACTTTACAGCGATGGGAGCGATGCCTTTCTGTTTGCTCCACGAGAACAGTGTGTAGTCAAGATTGGCTTCTATTACCTCCTGCGTTTCTGATACTGTCGCATTCATTGTGTTGAATTTTACATGTTGGATGTTAAATTATTTTTCCAGCTTTTGGTTTTCAATTTTACTGTAGTTGCGTCGCACACTTGTGCGGTTTGTTCTTTGGGCGTCTTTTTTACACACAAGTTCGCATCGCATGCAAAGCCTCATCCTTCATTGAATAGTCAACGGCGATCACTCTGTGTAACTCCGTGCGCTCTGTGGCTATGTGGTGACGCCTTCGTTTGGATCAGCATGCGAAGGCTTCACCACAGAGCCTCCGAATGCACAGAGAGCCACAGAGGCATTTTTCACCATCATACATATGCTACCTGATCCTACATTAAAAAACTAACCTTCCCTACAAGCCTCAAGACATCCAGTTCACGCCAGCCTCTGGGTTCCACTTGGTAGTTGATTTCTTCAGCTTGGTCCAGAATTCAATAGAGCTCTTTCCCGTAATATCGCCCACCCCAAACTTACTTTCATTCCATCCGCCAAATGAAAAAGGCTCTCTGGGCACGGGCACGCCCACATTCACGCCAATCATACCGGCACTCGCCCGGTCGATGATATAGCGCGCCATCCCTCCATTCTGCGTAAATACACTTGCCGCGTTGCCATAGGGGTTGGCGTTTTCTATGGCCAATGCTTCATCAACCGTATCCGTGCGCATGATGCTGATCACAGGGCCGAATATTTCTTCACGGGCAACAGACATGCCGGGCGTTACAAAATCAATCACCGTAGGACCTACATAAGTTCCTCCTTCTTTGCCTGCTACTTTTGTATTGCGCCCGTCTACCAATATTTTTGCGCCATCTTTTTCTGCTTCGGTGATATATCTTTCTATTCTTTCCTGCGATGCTTTATTGATCACCGCTCCTAAATTTTTACCCGGCTCTATTTTGCGCGCCTCATCACAGATTTTGCTGATGATATGGTCAACATTGCCTACACCGATCATGGCACTGGCTGCCATACAGCGTTGCCCCGCGCAACCGCTCATGGATGCCGCTACATTCTGCGCGGTCATATCAGGTTTCGCATCAGCCAGTACCATTAAATGGTTCTTGGCTCCGCCCAGTGCAAGGCATCTTTTATAATGCTGTGTGGCACGCTGGTAAACGATCTTAGCCACTTTGGTAGAACCTACAAAGGATACCGCCTCAATATCCGGGTGATCGCAGATCGCTTCCACAATTTCAACATCGCCGTGTACAATATTAAAAACACCATCAGGTAGTCCCGCTTCTTTTAATAATTCCGCCAGCTTACCACAACTCAGCGGTACTTTTTCAGAGGGTTTCATGATCATGCAGTTGCCCAGGGCAATGGCATTGGGAAGGGTCCAGTTAGGAACCATAGCCGGAAAATTAAAAGGCACGATCGATGCCACCACACCCAGGGCCACGTGCTCGGTGCGGCATTCAACACCCCGGCTTACTTCCAGCACTTCTCCCGTAACCAGTTGCGGCAGTGATACCGCGAACTCGGTGAGCTCGATACATTTTTCTATCTCGGCAACGGATTCTCCATAGGTCTTTCCATTTTCTTCACTACACAGTTCAGCGAGTTCTTTGAGGTTTTTTTCGAGCAGGTATTTATAGCGAAAAAATACCTGCACCCGTTCCTTGATAGGCGTACGGCTCCAGGAAGGAAACGCTGCCCTGGCTGCTTTCACGGCGGTATCCAGGTCCCGGGCAGTTGACATAGGAACGGTCGATAATAATACGCCATCAACAGGAGAGATCACCTCCATTTTTTTATCTGTTGATGCGCCGGTAAATGTGCCGTTGATATAATTCTGAATGGCTGGGTATTTCATGGTATGCTGTTTCTAAAAAATTTGTAGAAAATAAAGCATTAAATTAAAAATATTTTAGCGAATGACAAAATTTTAGCAGTATTTTTATTTGCCATTTTACCATGCTAAAGAACGGTCACCAGCTCGACGATCTTGATTTCGCCATTGTTTCCTGCCTGCAGGAAGATGGACGCATGTCCTTTACCATTATGGCAGAGCGGCTCAATGTATCCGTTGGTACTATCCGTACCCGTATGAATAAATTAGTGGATGATGGTACCATCAACATCATTGGCAGGGTGGACCCCGATAAAGTGGGTTTTCATTCCTACGCGCATATTGCAGTGTATGTGCGGCCGGCTACTATGAAAGAGAAACTTGCGCACCGCATCGCTAAATTGCCGGAAGTAAGTTTCCTGGCAATGACATCAGGGGATTATGACCTGGAAGTGGATGTGATGTGCAGGGATAATGATCACCTGGTAGACTTCGTCAATAAGATCTCTGGGTATGCAGGCGTGCACCAGACGAAGACAACCGTCTACTTCAAAGTGTACAAATACGCGCAGCCAGATTTAGGCCTGTTGAAAAAATAAACTCTGTGTTGCTCTGTGTATTCTGTGGCTCTGTGGTGAAGCCTTCGCTTGCTGATCGAAGCAAGGGCTTCACCACAGAGCCACAGAGAGCACGGAGTACCACAGATCTATTATTCGGTTCGTAAATTTTTTACCGGGTTTTCCATTGCAGCTTTAATCGTTTGCAGACTTAATGTGATCAGCGCCAGCATCAGCATGAACAATCCGCAACCTGCAAAGATCCACCAACTCATATCAGTGCGGTATGCAAATCCCTGGAGCCACTCATGGGTTGCCCACCATGCGACCGGCACTGCGATCAGGAAAGCGGCAAGTACCAGTTGCATAAAATCCCTGGAGATGATACCAAATATATTGGCTACAGTTGCGCCCAATATTTTCCGGATGCCGATCTCTTTCTTTCTTGTATTAGTAGTATAGATGACTAAACCAAACAAACCAAGACAACTGATGATCACCGATAATCCGGTGGCCCAGCGCAGCAGGCTGGCGGTATGTTGTTCTGTTTTGTAAAATCCCGCTACGGTATCGTCTATAAAACGGTAATTGAATTCTTCGCCCGGGTACAACTTTTTAAATGCATCGCCGATTCCTGCGAGCGTTGTTTTCCATTGGGTGGATTGTGGTGTCAGCTTAATATGAAAAGTGGCTCCTTTACTGCCGGCAAATACCAGCGGGCTGATAGCTGATTTCATGGATTGGTCATGAAAATCCTTCATTACGCCCACTACGGGCACCAGCTTGCCATTCCATAGCAATGGCTTGTTCAGAATGTCTTCTGCCTGTTGAAATCCCAGTTCCTGCGCAAATTTTTCATTCACCAGGAATTCCCTGATCGTATCGCTGGGCAATACATTTCTTCCTGCCAGTAGGGTGATTCCATACACCTGCAGGAAAGCAGTATCACCCCAACGAATCTGCGTTGTGGGTTTCAGTTCTTCTTTTCCGTTGTGGTACGAGAGGTTGGTAAAGGCTACACCCGCATCTGCCGGAGCCAGGAAACCTGTACTGGCGGCCTCCACGCCGGGCAATGATTTAATGCTGTACAGCAATTGTTTGCCATGGGCTTCAACAGAATCACGGGGCGTATCAAAATAAATCACTGACTCCTTATTGAAACCAAGATCTGCCTGCAATGAATAGTTGATCTGCCTGCTTACCATTACGGTTGCGATGATAAAGAACTGCGCAATGACGAATTGTCCTACGGTCAGCGTTTTTCTTACCCACGCACTCCTTGAAGATGCATTGCCTGTAAAGACCTGGTTCTTTAAAACCAGCGCAGGGCGGTAACCCGATAAAACCAGTGCGGGATAAAAGCCTGACAGAAAAGTTACGAGCACCGTAATGCCAGCTAGAAACAGGATCATCTCCGGCTGCCGGCGTAAATCAAAGGAAAGGCCGGCAGGTATAAAATCTGCAAATACCCGTAACAGCAAGGGCACAAGGGTTATGGATAGAAGCGTGGCGAATAAACTGATGATAAAAGTCTCGCTGAGGAATTGCGACACAAGGTTCTTTTTTGAGCCACCCATTGTTTTGCGTATACCAATTTCCTTTGCACGCGCCGAGGCCTGCGCAGTGGTTAGGTTGATAAAATTGATGCAGCCCAGTAACAGCAGGAAGGCCGCAATAGCAAACAGCCCGTACAGCGTTTTTTTGTTCGCTATGCGTAAGCCAAAGCCGGCATACTGGCCGTTAAAATGAATATCCTCCAGCGGCTGCAGGTGTAAACGGATATAATTGGCTCCATCTTTATCTGCGTCTTTATGGTATTTTCGAAACAATGTATTCAGCTCCGTCTCTGTTTTCTCAGGAGAGTTCCCCTTGGACAATTTCACATACAACTGTGAATACGCCATCCAGTCGGTCCAGGTATTCATCATGAACTGGTTCTGCAGGTTGGTTTTGGCGATAGTGGGGTAGGAGATGAATTCCTGAGAAGTGAAAGCTGTTTGTTGCTCCAGATCCTTCACGATTCCGGAAACAGTAACCGTTATATTATTGTAGCTGATCTGCCGTCCGATAATATCGTCGGCCTTCAGACCCGGAAAATAAAGCGCGGCGCGGCTTTGCGCCAATACCACTTTGAAAGGATCGTTTAATGCAGCCTGCCGGGAACCAGCGAGCCACTCATGACCCAGTAATGTAAAATATTCGTTATTGGTGAAAATAACATGGTCCTGCTTTTTGTACACCTGCTCTTTGCCTGATGGCCCGGTTATGGTGACTTTCGCAGATGCATCCCCCTGGAACTGCATCATTGGTACCACCATTTCAATGCCCGTCATTTCAGCAGGTACGGCACTATTCAATGGCGCTGGTACAGAGGCAGAATGTCCTTCGTTGCCATTGAATTTTGCATCCAGCACAACCCGGTATATGCGATCTTTGTCTTTTACAAAATTTTCAAAGCCAAGCTCGTAACCCGCGATCAGGAAGATGACCACTGAGGCGCTGATGCCAATCGCTAATCCAAGTACATTGATAAACGAGAAGGTCTTGTTCCTCCTGAAATGCCTGAATGCGACGGTTAGGTAATTTCTAAACATAGCGCTGGGTTGTGTTGAATGTTGAGTATTAAATGTTAAATGATCTTTCATCTAACATTTAAAATAATGTTACTCCAATCTTAAGCTCTTCACCGGGTTCGCCGTCGCGGCTCTAACTGCTTTTTATCCCACGTTCACCCATGCGATAATGCGACAGTTAGGTAGTTTTACAACATAGCGCTCGGTTGTTTTGAATGCTGAGTATTAAATGTTTAATGATCTTTCATCTAACATTTAACACTCAACATTTAAAATAATGTCATTCCGATCTTAAGCTCTTCACCGGGTTAGCCATCGCAGCCCTCACTGCCTTGTATCCCACCGTAACCCATGCGATGAGTATCGTGCTTACAATGGCCAGCAGGAACACGGTTACTCCTATATTGATCCTGAACACAAAATTATTCAGCCAGTTACTCATGATATAATACGAAACCGGCACTGCTACAACAAATGCGATTAGGATAAGTATGGTAAATTCTTTGGAGAACAGGTAAATGATATTGGCTACTGACGCGCCCAGTACTTTGCGTATGCCCACTTCTTTTGTTTTCTGTGCGGCCATAAACAGGATCAATCCATACAGGCCAAGACAGGAAATCAGTATCGCAATACCCGCGAATAATTTGTAAAGCAATGCAAGCTGGTTTTCCTGTCGGTAGAAATTATTGATGCGCTCATCCATAAAGCCAGGTGTGTAAACGAATTCCGGGAAGTATTCGTTCCACGCTTTTTCAATTTCTGATTTAACAGTCGAAAGATCAGTGGTGCTTAATTTAATTCCCGTAAAATAGTAGCGCTGATACCTGGGTGAGATCATTGTGGGTTTTACAGCCTCTCGCAGGGAATTGGTTTTGAAATCTTTTACCACACCTACGATTGGGCACCATTTATTTCGGTTGATGCGTATCTCGTGTCCAATAATATCTGCCGGGTTTTTGATGCCGAGTTTGTGCATCAGGGTCTCATTTACCACCACTTCCCTGGTAGTATCGCTTTTTTCATAGGCCCGTCCAGCAATGATCTGCAGCCCATAGGTTTTAAAATAATCTTCATCGCCAAATTTGCGGAACAGATCAAATTTTTCGTCCGGCTTATGATCAAAAGCAAAATTACCGCTGTTGTTACTTTCAGAAGACGGAACATCAGAACTAAAACTCACAGCTTTCACACCATTGATTGCCAGCAATCTTTGTTTAAAGGCGGGCTGGCGAAGATTTACGGAGCTGTCTACATTGCTGTTAAGCACCATTACCGCTTCCTTATTGAACCCAAGATCCGCTTTGTGGACAAAATCCATCTGGCTAACCGCAATGATGGTTCCGATAATCAATACCTGCGAGATGGCAAACTGGGTAACCACCAGCCCCCTGCGCAGGGAAATGCCCCCAACGCTGGCGGATGTGATCTTGTTCTTTAACGCCAGTGCAGGTTTGAAGCCAGATAAGATGAGTGAGGGATAAACACCCGCCAGTAGTGTTACCACCAGCATGGTCACCGCAGCAAATACCAGCGTGGGCATATTGAACAGGCTTATTGTTTCCTGTATAGAGGCGATGTGTTTGATAAAAGGCATACAGACGGCAGCTATGCCTAAGGCAAGAACGATGGCCGCAAAAACGATGATAGCAGTCTCACCAACCACCTGCCAGAATAACTGGCCGCGGCTGCTGCCCAGCACTTTCCTTATGCCCACTTCTTTCGAACGTCCCACTGCCTGTGCCGTGGAGAGATTGATGAAATTAATGCAGGCCATAATGATTATGAACACTCCTATCAGTGAAAGCGTCCACAATGTGGTTTTGCTGGTAATATGATCACCAAAATTTCCTATCCGGGTATCAAAATGCACTTCGCTTAAAGGCCTTAGAAAATGAAACTTCTGTTCATTGTTATTTTTGTTTTTATTATAGCGATTGTTACTGAAAGCCGTGAGTACATTGTTTACAGATTTTACTGAAACATTGGGGGGAAGCAAAACATAACATTGAAAACTGCTGGTGGTATTGCCAAAATCCGTGGTATAACCGTAGGTCGCAGGAAATTTTTTCATGGTTTCATAGGAGCCGATAAGTCCCAGCGGGAAATCCGTATTTACTGGGGGGTCATCAAGAATGCCCGCAACTTTCAGGGTAGCTGTATTATCAAGGGTTATCAGGCGTCCCATCGCTGCCTGCCAGTTGCCAAAATACTTATCCGCACGCTTTTTTGTGAGTACCACTATATCGGGCGCCTGCAAAACCTGGGCCGACCCCGCCAGCCACTTGTATTGGAAAACGGAAAAGAATTGCGGATCGGAAAAGAAATTACCGGTTTCCTCAATGAATTTTTTATCCGTGGTATTATTTGGATTAATATCTGTCAGTACCGTGACCTGGCTATTATAATTTTGAAACAAACCTGCTGTAACCATATTCGGAAACTCTACCCGCAATGCGTCATACGCAGGGAAGGGAACACCTTCTCCCCAGGAAATGCCTTCCGCTGTACGGCGCTCAGTTGCCACATGGTAAATGCGCTCATAATCGGGCTGGAACTTATCATGGCTTAATTCGTATTTCACTACGGTAAACAACAGTATACAGGCAGCAATGCCAATTGCCAGCCCAATCACGTTGATGGCCGCGTACACTTTGTGTTTGCTTACATTTCTCCATGCGATGCGCAGATAGTTTCTTATCATCTGTAATGCATTTTTCTGATTGGTTGCTTGTTTACACCCAAAGACGTGCCGTCGTTACAGTAAATTGGTTATCAAATAGATATCATGCAAAGTATGAACAGGAGTGTTCGGTTTTGATACAGGTAATGTCCGATTTCAGTTTTTTAAAGCAGGGTTACAGGTTGCCGGCTACCGGTAACCGGAAACTGGTAAACAGGCTAACCCGCACGCTGATTTTTTTCTTATCTTGAAACCTAATCCTAGTCTATGCCTGATAAACCCATAAATGAGCTGCCGGAGGATACTGCCGGTACCTCGCGCAGGTCATTTTTAAAGAGATCGTCGGCACTGGCCGCAATATCCCTTGCGCCGGATGCCGTTATCAAAGCTGCAAACAATGGCTTTGATGAAAAGATCGCCGGGGCCTTTGAAAAAATGCCGTTGAATGTTAGCATTAACGGAAAAAAGCAACAACTCTCTGTTGAACCGCGGGTAACCCTGCTTGACCTGCTGCGGGAACAACTGCATCTCACCGGTACCAAAAAAGGCTGCGACCACGGGCAATGTGGTGCCTGTACAGTACATATAAATGGAAGAAGGGTCAATTCCTGTTTAACGCTGGCGGTAACAACCGAAGGAAAACAGGTGACCACCATCGAGGGTCTGGCCAATGGCGAAGAATTGCACCCGATGCAGGAGGCATTCATTGAGTTTGATGGGTTCCAGTGCGGGTATTGCACGCCTGGACAAATCATGTCGGCAGTAGCCTGTGTTCGTGAAGGGCATGCAGGCAGTGCTAGCCAGGCCCGCGAGTACATGAGTGGTAACATCTGCCGCTGCGGCGCATATTCCAATATCATAGACGCGGTAATGCATGCACAACAGGGAGGGAAAAAAATATGAACCAGTTCGAATATATGCGCGCCGCTACGCAGCAATCAGCGATTGCTGCCCTGGCAAAAGATAGTTCTGCTGTTTTTTTAGCCGGTGGTACCAACCTGGTGGACCTCATGAAAAGAGGCGTGGCATCGCCCACGCGGTTGATCGATATCAATGAGCTCCCATTAGCCAAAGTAGAACAGACTGCCACCGGTTTACGAATCGGCGCATTGGCCAGGAACGCAGATGTGGCAGAACATGCCCTGGTAACCAAACATTTTCCCCTGCTGTCGCTTGCTTTTCAGGCAGGCGCCTCACCGCAGTTGCGCAATATGGCTACAGTTGGCGGTAACATGATGCAACGTACGCGCTGCACCTATTTCTATGATACGGCTATGCCCTGCAACAAACGTGAGCCGGGTTCTGGTTGTGGCGCAATGGGTGGGTACAATCGCATGCATGCCATTTTTGGCGCGAGCGAAAAATGTATTGCTGTACATCCGAGTGATATGTGTGTTGCGCTGGCTGCGCTCGATGCCGTAGTTACCGTTGCAGGGCCTAAGGGGGAACGAAAAATTGCTTTTGGAAATTTTCACAGACTGCCTGGTGATTCCCCTGAAAAAGACAATACGCTGCAGGCAGGCGAGCTCATCACCTCGGTTAATATTCCTTTTAATAACCTTGCTTCACATTCACATT
>JANPIE010000040.1:0-13954 GCA_031424835.1 Chitinophagaceae bacterium | reverse complement strand
CTGTCGGTACACGCAGGGTAAGGGCCGCTGTGTACCATACTCGCACATACTTCCACACCTGTAGGAACACCATTAAAAACGATACGCCCCGCAATGGCAGGAGCGATATCCATTAATGCGCTATGATCCGCAAAGTCTTTATCCGTACCCATCAGCGTAGTGGTAAGCTGGCCGGCAAGTGAGAGCCAGACAAGTTTCAGCTCTTCCATATCACTGCATTTTACAAGCAGTGAATAGGGACCAAATACTTCTTCATGCAACAAAGGGTCGCCCAGAAAAACACTCCCCGGCACCATGGCCACAGTGGGCAATGCTTCCAGTTCTGCGGGATCGGTGGATGCACGGCTGATCACCGACACACTTTTCTGCTGCAGCGCAGCGTCCAGTTTAGTATTGTAGGCATTGTGGATGCCGGTATGCAACATCTTTGCTGGAACAACTGCGCCAATTTCATTTCCCAGGTGCTGTACAAATGCATCAAGTCCTTCGCCTTCCACGGCAATCAGTAAACCCGGGTTGGTACAGAATTGCCCCATACCCAAAGTAATCGAACCTGCATATTGCTTGGCCAGGGTTTCTCCGTTTGTACGAATCGTATCGGGAAGAAAAACCACTGGATTAATACTTCCCATTTCTGAAAAAACAGGAATGGGATTTTTTCTTGCGGCTGCATAATCGTATAAAGCTTTGCCGCCGGTGAACGAGCCCGTAAAACCCACTGCGGAAGTAGCGGGGTGTTCCACCAGTTTTTTGCCTGATTCAAATGAGCCATCCACCACGTGTTGAAATACATGCTCCGGCATTTGGCAACTTGCGATGGCATCACTGATAGCACCTGCAACGGCAATGGAAGTTTGGAGGTGTGCCGGATGCGCCTTCACCACCACGGGGCACCCGGCGGCTAATGCGCTCGCGGTGTCGCCACCAGCTGTAGAGTACGCAAAGGGAAAATTACTCGCGCCAAACACAACCACGGGACCTAATGGCACCAGCATTTTACGAAGATCAGGGCGGGGCGGCGTTTTATCTGGTATGGCCGTATCAATGGTGGCATCTACCCAACTACCCTCCCGCAGCATCTGTGCAAACATGCGCAGTTGCATGGTGGTACGTCCACGTTCACCTGTGAGTCTTGCGGCAGGCAGGTTGCTTTCTAAGGAAGCCTGTTGAATCAGCGCTTCACCCAACCCTTCGATATTGGCCGCGACTGCATCCAGGAACACAGCTTTCTTTTCATCACTGATTTTCCTGTATGCATGGAATGCAGTAACTGCTTGCTGCATCACCATTTCTATGTCCTGTATTTGTGAGTGGGCCATGGTTATCATTAATCTTTCAGGTGTAAATATTCGGGTAAGATGGGTCGGGTGGCAATGCCTGTATCAATGGTTTGCAACACCTGTTCTCTTTCGGTTCCGATAAGGGTTAACCGGGGCGCACGAACATGCTCTGATCCGATGCCCTCCTGCGTTTCCGCAAGTTTGATATACTGCACAAGTTTGGGTTGTATATCCAGCTCAAGCAGGGGCATGAACCAGCGGTAGATCCTGGTAGCTTCAGCAATATGCCCGGCTTTCACGAGCCGGTAAATGGCAACGGTTTCTCTCGGGAAAGCGCATACAAGACCGGCAACCCATCCATCAGCACCCAGCAAAAGTTCTTCCATTGCCAGGGTATCCACGCCACATAAAATTCTAAACCGCCCGCCAAAACGATTAATGAGCCGGGTAACATTGGTAACGTCCCGTGTAGATTCTTTGATGGCTTCTATGTTGGAACATGCGGCCAGCTCCTCAAACATATCCGGCGTAACATCGATCTTATAATCAACCGGATTATTATAGATCATGATCGGGAGGTCCGTGGATTGTGCGATGGTTGTAAAATAACTCACGGTCTCACGGTGATCACTCTTATATCGCATAGGTGGCAGGATCATGATACCCTGTGCACCCCATTTTTTTGCATAATCAGCTTGCTGCAAAGCCTCCCGGGTACTGCCTTCCGCAATATTAAGTACAACCGGAACCTTGCCCGCAACTTTTTCGATAGTGAACCTGACAAGTTTTTCTTTTTCATCGGTACTCAGCACACTGGCCTCGCCTAATGTGCCACCCAGTATGATGCCGTTTACACCTGCATCCAACTGGGTCTGCAGGTTCTTTTCGAACAGGGGCATATCGAGCTGGTCATCGGCGGTAAACTTGGTGGTAATCGCGGGAAAGACGCCTCTCCAGTCTATTTTCATAGCATTTGTTTAGGATGGCTAAGATAAATAAACAGGCCGGGATTACCGCTTATCTCTGTGAACCTTCGTGCACTCTTTGGCTGCGGTGAAACCTGAACCATAAGAATATAATGCATTTGCAACGGGCACCTTAACCACAGAGCCACAGAACGCACGGAGGTTCACAGAGGGTTACGGATGGAGAACCTCACCTTCAAGGTCGTAATCGTAGGCTTTGGTGATACGGACATTAACGAATTCACCAATAGGTAATTTTTTTTCGGAGTGGATCACCACTTCATTGTCCACTTCAACGCTGTCGAATTCAGTTCGGCCAAGGTAGCGGCCCGCTTCTTTTTTATCGATGATGACCCGGAAGATTTTACCTACTTTTTCCAGATTTTTTTCAAAACTGATTTCCTGCTGCACTTACATGATCTCCTCAGCGCGTGCTGCTTTTTCTTCCGCAGGTATATCGTCTGTAAGATCGAAAGCCGATGTATTTTCCTCGTGGCTATAATTAAATATTCCCACGCGGTCAAAACGATGCTCCTGCAAAAATTGTTTGAGCTCCTCCACGTCTTCACGGGTTTCGCCCGGGAAACCGGCTATTAATGTTGTGCGCAAACAGATGCCGGGTACTTTTTCCCGAATGGTTTGGATTAGTTCTGTCATCTCCTCTCGGGTGATGTTGCGTCGCATCGCCTTCAGCATATTGTTGCTGGCATGCTGCAAAGGCATGTCCAGGTATTTACAGATATTATCGCGCTCCCGCATTACATCCAGTATCTCCAAAGGAAATTTACTCGGGTAGGCATAGTGCAGACGGATCCATTCCAGTCCTTTTACATCTGCCAGCGCATGGAGCAGCCGCGGTAATTCGCGCTTCTTATAAATATCCAATCCATAATAAGTAAGCTCCTGCGCTATCAGCATCACTTCTTTTACACCTTTTTTTACCAAACCTTCCGCTTCAGCAACGAGTGCTTCAATCGTTTTGCTTACATGCTGGCCGCGCATCAATGGAATCGCGCAGAATGAACAGGTTCGGTTACAACCTTCGCTGATCTTGAGATATGCATAGTGTTTGGGCGTACTGAGTAAGCGTTCACCGAGCAACTCCATTTTATAATCGGCGTCAAACTGTTTCAGGATCAGGGGCAATTCAAGTGTGCCAAACCATGCATCCACTTCGGGCATTTCTTTTTCGAGGTCGCTGCGGTAGCGTTCACTGAGACAACCCGTAACATACACTTTGTCCAGCTTACCCCTGCGCTTGAGTTCAAGCTGGTCAAGAATGGTATTGATGCTTTCTTCTTTTGCTTTATCGATAAATCCGCAGGTGTTTACCACGGAGATATTGTGATCCAGTTTTGTATTCTCATGCACCACCTGGATATCATTCGCGGATAACTGGCCGCTCAGCACTTCACTATCCACCAGGTTCTTACTGCAGCCCAGTGTGATAATGTTCACTTTGTCTTTCCGTAAAGTCTTCGATTTCATGAGGCCGCAAAGGTACAGAATAGCAGTGAGTTTTGCTTTTCAAAACGAAAGGACGATGCGAAACTGGATGGTGTGCAATAACCATCTGATACAGAGGGATTTTAGCGCCAAAAAGTCATCACGCGCGATACTTTACAAATAATTCCGGCATTTCACCATGCTCCGGTATTTGTGCCTGCCTGCTAAAGCCCGCTTTTAACAATACCCGTTGTGAAGCAATATTTTCCGCTTCTGTAATGGCAAATATTCCGGGGTGCGGGGTGTTGTCGAAGAAAAAACAGGTGCCTGTTTTCACCAATTCTGTAGCATAACCTTTGCCCCATTCAGCAGGTAACAAAGCATACCCAATATGAAAATCGGCATCGCCGGACAGGTACAGGAAAGAAAAAGTTCCCACAAAACACCCTGTTAATTTTTCAAAAACCGCATACCGGCCAAGTACAGAAGTATCCTGGTAGAAAGTAAGGTTCTCCTGTAAAAATGCATCGCTTTCCTCCCTTGTTTTGGGCTTACGTATAAAACGCATGGCCTCCTCATTGCTGTTGAGCAGAAAAAAATACTCCGCATCACCGGCGTCAAATCTTCTTACCCTTAGTCGTTCTGTGTCAAACAATACCATGGGACGGTGGAGATGAAATGTGGTTGATGATTTTCACCGCGTGTTCACGCGAGTTTTCTATAAAAAGGCTGTGCGTATCCATTCCTCCGCAGATCACACCCGCAAGATAGATGCCGCTAACATTGGTCTGGTGGGTTTCAGGATCGTAGGAAGGCTTTCGGATCTCATCCGCCGATAATTCAATTCCTATCTTCTGCAAAAACGAAAGATCGGGCTGGTAACCGGTAGCTGCGATCACTTTATCATTTTCAATCTTTACAGGTCCATCCGGCGTTCGGATCGCTACCTCGTATTCTGTAATGCTGGTGATCTCAGCATTAAAATACGCTTTGATGGATCCTTCTTTAATACGGTTGATGATATCAGGTCTCACCCAGTACTTCACCCGCTCCCCCACTTCATTTTTCCTGATCACCATGGTTACTTCCGCACCCTTGCGCCAGGTTTCCAATGCAGCATCAACGGCAGAGTTGTTTGCGCCCACCACTACTACCTTCTGGAACGCATAGTAATGCGGATCATTATAGTAGTGCGTAACCTTGGCAAGCTCCTCACCGGGCACGTGTAATAGATAAGGCAAATCATGAAAACCGGTTGCCAGAACAATATGGTGCGCTGCATAGGTTACACCGCGGGATGTTTGCAGTTGAAATACCCTATTTTTCCTCTCTACGGATAGCAATTTTTCAAACAAGTGAATATTCAGTCCACCCGCGACAGCCACCCGGCGATAATATTCCAATGCTTCATTGCGGGTGGGCTTTGCGTTGTTGCTGACAAAAGGAATACCACCGATCTCCAGCCGTTCGGAAGTTGAAAAGAAAGTCATGTTCACGGGATAGTGATAGAGCGAGTTAACCAGGCAACCCTTTTCCAGTACCAGGTAACTGAGACCTTTGGCTTTTGCTTCAAGTGCGCAGGTTAATCCTATCGGACCTGCCCCAACAATGATGATATCGTATAGTGGTGGCATGTAGAAAAGTTGAAATGCTGACAGGTTGATAAGTGGATCCTCTGACGATACCAGTGGTGGAAGCTGTACTCATCATACCGTCTATGCCGATACCCCATCAACCCATCATCTATTTATGTATCTCACTGGAAAAATGAAATTCAATATCCGGATTATTGGTGATCTCTGTATTCAGGAACCATTCGCTTTGGGCCAGGTATACGGGGTGACCATCTTTGTCTTCTGCCGAATTCTGTTGTTTAAACCGGAGAAAATCATCCAGTTTCTTTGCATCCTTACTGGTGAGCCAGCAGGCTTTGTAAAAAGGCAATGACCTGAATTCTGCTGCTGCTCCATATTCCTGTAAAAGACGGTATTGAATCACTTCAAACTGCAGTTCACCCACACAACCAATGATCTTCTTGTTACCGCCAAACTGGGTAAACAGTTGCGCCACGCCTTCATCTGTTAACTGGCTGATGCCTTTTTCGAGCTGTTTGGTTTTCATCGGATCCTTATTCACCAGCTCCTTAAATATCTCAGGCGAAAAAGTGGGAATACCGGTAAAGAAAAAATCTTCACCTTCGGTGAGGGTATCTCCTATTTTAAAATTGCCGGTGTCGAAAAGTCCTACTACGTCACCCGCATAAGCATCTTCAATAATGTCTTTACTTCTCGCCATAAAGCTATAGGGATTACTGAAGCGCATATCCTTATCCAGTCTTACGTGGTGATAGTACTTGTTGCGCTCAAACCTGCCGCTGCACACACGCATAAATGCAATGCGGTCGCGGTGTTTGGGATCGAGGTTGGCGTGTATTTTAAAAATAAAACCACTGAACACGGGTTCTTCTACGCCAACCACGCGTTTTGATGTTTCACGGCTTCTTGGCACAGGTGCGATGCGGATAAAAGTGTCGAGCATTTCCTTCACCCCAAAATTATTAACCGCACTTCCAAAAAATACGGGCGCCACTTTTCCACTGAGGTACTTATCGGTATCCAATGCGCCGTGTACCCCTTCAATCAATTCTACATCTTCCCGCAGGGTGGCCGCATCCCGTTCACCAACCTTGGTGTCCAGCAGGCTATCTGCAAGGTCACTGATAGCGATGGTATCTTCTTCTTCCGCCTTTGTACTTGCGGTGAATAAACGAAGGCTTTTGTTGTCCAGGTTATAAACACCCTTAAATTCTTTACCGCTGTTGATGGGCCAGGTCATGGGGTGAAGCGATATCCCCAGTTCTTTCTCAATTTCTTCCAGCAGGTCAAAGCGGTTCTTGCCGTCCCGGTCCATTTTATTAATGAACACGATTACCGGTGTATCGCGCATGCGGCAAACTTCCATCAGCCTTCTTGTCTGCGCCTCCACCCCGTTTACGCTGTCAATCACGAGTATTACGCTGTCAACCGCGGTCAGCGTGCGGTACGTATCTTCTGCAAAATCTTTGTGACCCGGTGTATCCAGCAGGTTGACCAGGGTATCCCTGTATTCAAAGGTCATTACAGAAGTAGCCACCGATATACCCCGCTGTCTTTCAATTTCCATGAAATCGCTGGTCGCATGCTTCTTGATCTTGTTACTTTTTACCGCGCCGGCCACCTGTATGGCACCTCCAAACAGGAGCAGTTTCTCCGTAAGGGTTGTCTTACCGGCATCGGGGTGCGATATAATGGCAAAGGTCTTGCGCCTGTTGATCTCTTTCTCGTATTTCATAATTCGGCGGCAAAGGTAAGGAATAGAGAGTTTGGGGTTTGGGGTTTGGGGTTAAAGGATTTCCTAACCCTTCACAACACCAAACACCAAACCCCAAACTCCAAACTAATACGCAAGCTGTTTCGCTTCCACCTTACCGTCTTTTATCGTAACTACCCATAGCTGGTTGTAGACACTTTCGTCGAGGTTAGGGTATTTTTTTTCTTTGATCAGGAGATTCACTAGGGCGGGAGTGGTATTGGAATGACCGGCTACTATGATGGTTTTACCGGGCATCTGCAGCAATTGCTCGGCCAATACAGGCAGGTTTCCTGGGTCATATAGCTGTACTTCCTTATTAAATTTCTTTGAGAGAGGTACAACAGTCGATTTTGTGCGTATATAGTTGGTAGAATAGATCGCATCGGGAATGTACTCTTTCAATACCTCGGGCAAACGCGCCGCGCGCTGTTCACCCTCTTTGCTCAAGGGCGGATCGGCTTTCATCATGGAAGAACCAGCAGCACTGGTATTTTTCTCGGCATGACGGAGCAATACAATGGTAGTGGTTTGTGCGCCGATGCTATTGATACCCGCCATAACCATCACCAGCCCGATTAATACAACACGCATTTGCTTCATAACACTGATTTATTCGGAAAGATAAGGCCGCGCCAGTCATTTTCACCGATGTTCCAAAAAAGATATAGCAAATATTTCACATCTTACTGTAACGCATGCAGTTTACTTTTGGTCAACCGGCCCGCACATTTGCCGACCTACTATTATATGAAAAAAATTATCGCTATTGTCGTACTTGCAGTTCTGTGCATACAAACGGAAGCACAGGGCCTAAAAGGCCTTATTAATAAAGCCAAACAGGCCGTTTCCGGATCAACCGGGGGTACCCTGGGTAATGATGAAATTGTAGCGGGACTGAAAGAAGCATTGGTGGTGGGATCTGAAAAAGGATCTACGGTGCTTTCCCGAACCGACGGCTTTTTTGCCAATGCGGCATTAAAAATATTAATGCCACCCGAAGCCCGGAAAATAGAAAACAGCCTTCGCAAATTAGGTTTGGACAAGCAGGTAGATGATGCCATTCTTACGATGAATCGTGCGGCAGAAGATGCCTGCAAAAGTGCCGCGCCTATATTCACTAACGCTATCCGGCAAATGAGTTTCCAGGATGCACTGGGCATTTTGAAAGGAAGCGATACCGCCGCAACGGGCTATCTAAGGGGCAAAACAACGGCAGAACTTACTTCGGCTTTTCGTCCCGTAATAGAACAATCCTTACAAAAAGTAGATGCCACCAAACACTGGAACACGCTTATCACCAGTTACAATCGCTTCAGCCTGCAAAAGGTCAATCCCGATCTTGCAGCCTACGTTACCGAACGCGCATTGAGTGGTATATTTTTCCAGGTGGCCATAGAGGAAAAAAACATCAGGCAGGACCCATTGGCAAGGACATCAGAGATACTCAGGAAGGTTTTTGGAAAATGATTTCAGATCGGAGCCTTTCGATGGTTATTGCAAAATCTGCTGTCAAAAATCCATTCGTTACCTGAACGCTTCATCATCCAGGTTATTGGTTTTGTTTACAATATTCCTGATCTCATGGTCCAGTTCATGGGCGCTTTCTTCCAGGTGCTGGAAGATCTCGAGTTCGCTTACGGCGCCACTGTTTTTAAGGATATCAATCATACCCAGAATATTGGCCAGCGGCCTGCGTACTTCGTGTGACTGAATAAAGGCTATGTCACGCAGCATTTTGTTCTGCGCTTTGATCTTTTCCTGCACCTGCGCAGTTTCCGTAACATCGCGGTTGGTTCCAATCAGGCTTGTGAGCCGGCCGCTCTCTGATTTTTTGATGATGGCATGTGATTCAATATGCCTGATCTGTCCATCAGGAAGAATGATGCGATAGATAGCCCCGTTGATTTCTTTTTTATTGGACAGCAGTTCACCAATAATGTTAGCCATCATTTCTGCATCCTCCGGGTGAACGGAGCTGTTGAATATTTTATACAGGCTCGTGCTGGTGCCGTTAGGGTAACCATATAATGCAAACATTCTTTCGTCCCATATCACTTTGTTCGTTTCAAGGTCTATTTCCCAGATTCCGATGGCCGCCGAATCGGTTGCCAGTGTAAGACGGGTAACCAGTTCTTCCTGTTGCTTTTGGGCGAGTTTACTTTTCGTGATGTCATTTTCAATGGCCATGAAACCCATATGGTTACCCTCTTCATCAAACAATGGCTGGCAGTCGGCACGCAGCCAGATGGGTTCGCCTGTTTTTTTGTAGCTGATAAATTCTTCATTGAATGGCAACCTGCTGTCGAGGGCTTCCCGGATCCGGGAGTGATTCTTCTTGTCGATACCGGGTCCCTCCAATGAATATCCCAGTTTTTTGCCGCGTATCTCATCCAACGTATAGCCGGTGATGCGTGTAAAGCCTTCATTTACCCAGGTAATATTTTCATCTGCATCCGTAATCAGTACAGAGTTGGTGGTATTATGCGCCACAAGGGCCAGTCGCTTCACTTCATCTTCACTCTTTTCCAGGGCCTCTTCGGTAGCCTTGCGATGGGAAATATCGAAAATGCAGCCATCCACATAGCTAACCTGGTTGGCTTCTTCGTAAATACCCTGCCCGCGTTCCAGCACCCAGCATACAGTTCCGTTTTTCCTGATGATCCGGTATTCAAACTCAAACTTTTCCTTGGCATCAATCGCATGGCGCATCCGCTTTTTCAGGCGCTCCCTGTCTTCCGGATGCACCAGCTTTAAATAACCATCACTGCGGTTTTCTTCAAAATAACTGAGGGGGTAACCCGTAAGACTCATGATCTGGTCGCTGAAAAACTGAAGGGAGAAGAACTCATCTCCCGCGCAGCGATAAATGACGCCCGGAATATGGTTAATCAGTAACCGAAACTTTTCAATATCCAGTTCTGGAATTTGCGGGTGGTTATTATCCTGGGCTGACATAGGAGTTAGTTCCGGTAAAATAGTAAGATATGGAAAAATTGCGGATCAGGGTGGAGGTGTGGAATGTTAGGTGTTAGGTGTTAGGTTTTAGGGGTTAGATGTTAGAGATTAGCAGTTAGGCGTTAGCTTTTAGGGGTTAGTTTTTAGGGATTAGGTTTTAGGGATTAGGTTTTAGGCGTTAGCGTTTATGGGTTAGCTGCCAGACACTGGAGATGGTGAGGAATTTTTACAGTTAGAAGCGCTGCTCACAGCAGCGCGCCGTACCACTCACGCCTCACGTCTCACGCCTCACGTCTCACTTCTCACGCCTCACGTCTCACGTCTCACGCCTCACGTCTCACGCCTCACGTCTCACGACTCACATTTCACCTCTCACCTCCCACCTCCCACCTCACGCCTCAGCATGAACCAAAAAAAGGCCGCACAAAGCGACCTTTCTAAACATATTTCCCTAAATACTTAAATATCTATCGCCTCACCATACGCAGCGGCGGTGGCTTCTTTGAGGGCCTCGCTCATGGTTGGGTGCGGGTGACTTGAATTGAGTATTTCGTGTGCCGTTGTTTCCAGTTTGCGCGCGATCACTGCGGCCACGATGATTTCTGTAACATTGGAACCGATCATGTGGCAACCGAGGAACTCGCCGTATTTGGCATCGTAGATCACTTTCACAAATCCTTCTGTGGCGCCTGCTGCGCTTGCTTTGCCGCTGGCCATAAAAGGAAACTTACCCACTTTTACTTCGAATCCCGCTTCCCTGGCTGCTTTTTCGGTATAGCCAACGCTGGCTATTTCAGGTGTGCAATAAGTGCAGCCTGGAATATTGTTATAGTCCAGCGCTTCCGGTAAATGGTGAAATTTTTTCTCGTTGTAAGCGATATGCTCTGCCGCATTGATACCTTCTTTGCCGGCCACATGCGCAAGGGCCTGCCCGGGAGAACAGTCACCAATTGCATAAATACCGGCGACAGAAGTCTGCTGAAATTTATCAACCACAATCTTACCCTTCTCAGTTTTGATACCGTTTTCTTCCAAACCGATATTTTCGATATTGGCAACCACACCTACTGCGCTCAGCACGATATCCGCTTCCAGTATAATACTGCTGCCATCCTGTTTTTTTACGGAGGCTTTTACGCCATTGCCTGAAGTGTCAACAGATTCAACTGAAGCATTGGTCATGATATCGATGCCCTGTTTTTTGTATTGCTTTTCCAGTTCTTTGGATATGTCTTCGTCTTCCACCGGTACAATGCGTGGAAGAAATTCAACTATGGTTACTTTGGTGCCCATGCTGGCATACACATAGGCAAATTCAACGCCGATGGCGCCACTGCCCACAATGATCATGCTTTTGGGATTTTCAGGTAATACCATCGCTTCGCGGTAACCGATCACTTTTTTTCCATCCTGTTTGAGGTTGGGCAGTTCTTTACTGCGTGCACCGGTTGCGACAACTATGTATTTTCCCTCAACAACTTTAGTGGTACCATCTGCCGCAGTTACCTCAATCTGACCTTTGGCTTTGATCCGGCCATAACCCATCACCACATCAATCTTATTTTTTTTCATCAGGAACAGAACGCCTTTGCTCATTTTATCCGCTACACCACGGCTGCGTTTGATTACCGCGCCAAAATCGGCTTCAACACCCGTAGCATTGATGCCATAATTGGTGCTATGCTTCATGTATTCATATACCTGGGCACTTTTCAAAAGGGCCTTGGTGGGAATACAGCCCCAGTTTAAACAGATGCCGCCCAGGCTTTCTTTTTCTATGATCGCTACTTTTAAACCCAGTTGGGAAGCACGTATAGCGGCCGGGTAACCACCGGGACCACTACCTAAAACGATTACATCGTATGGCATAATTGGAATGGATTGAATTGTGATAACTGGCAAATCAATTTGCGGAGGCAAAAATACTCGGTATTGGGGAAACGGAAAAAAGAGAGTTGAGGGGGAGGAGAAAAGTCAGAAGTGAAAAGTCAGAAGTCAGAAGTCGAAAAAAAGGGTATCAGAGGGCAGACTATCGCAGGGGTTCGCTCTGACCTTTCACCTTTCACTTTTCACTCAAAAAATATCCTCACCGTCTGGTAAAACAACGTGTTATCAGTGGCTGCCATGGTTTGCTGCATTTGTTCATTAAAACCCTGGAGGCCAAAAAGGCCGGCCATATTGCCATTGCGGAGCGCTATCTCGAGATATCCGGCTGAATTAAACCATGCCAGTTTTTCTGATTCAGAAACAGAAGTGTAATTATCACTGATGGTATCGATGGTTTCGTTGCGTTTGAAAACGATCTTGAAGCTCCTGCCCTTTCTTTGTTCATGAAACTCTTCGCGGGTGATGTTGATGACCACATTTTCAAAATTGTCGATAAAGAGAATCTGGCCTTCCATCCAGTTAGGTCCCACTGTGGCCCGCAGCGGGTATTTTTCAACTATGGTATCAATCAGCTCGCCGGCCGCAGCCAGGTTTCCCGCACCGAGCATGGCCCTTACGGAACCTGCCACAAGCTGTGTAAGCTCAAGTAATGTATGATGTTTGTCAGCCGGTATGGCTGCAATTTCTGCCGGTTTCTGGCCGGTGATCATGGTAAGAAGCCCATTGTCGGGACAGATGATGTACTGATCCTTGTGCCTGGCAACCAGCATATTCTTTACCGATGCATCAAACAGGTTCACAATTACCAGGTGAAAGGTTCCCTGTGGGTAATATTTAAAGGCGTTGTTGCAGGTATAGGCTGCCTGCGGGTAATTGGTTTGAGAGAGATAATGGGTGATATCGGCAATGGTTAATGTTGGCAACAGGCTCAGGAACTGTCCCTTAATAGCGCCAACAAGGTAATCCCGCTGGCCTATATCAGTTGTCAACGTAAGGATAGGCATCCGAAATGAAACGTTTTGCGGGGGGAGTTATTTCACCAGTTCCCCGTTTTTAAAGAAAAATTTCCTGACCAGCTTATCGGCCAGTGAAGGGAAGAACCGGTTAACAAAAACCGTTTTTTTGCCATTGGAAGTTAGTACCAGTGTCCGCTTGCGTTTTTCCATTGCAACCAGTATATGGTGGGCGCACTCATCCGCAGTCATCAGTTTGCTTTCATCCATGGGCGATTCACCGTGCGAATGGCCCTCACCGTCCAGCGCAGCGTTGCGGATATTGGATGCGGTAAAGCCAGGGCATACCCACATCACATTCACCCCGCTGTCGAGTAATTCTGTGCGCAATGCCTCCAGCCAACCATTCACCGCGAACTTGGATGCTGAATAGCCGCTACGGCCCGGCAACCCCCTGTACCCCGCAATGGACGAGATGCCAACAATGGTGCCTTTGTTTTGGACAATATAGGGTAATGCGAGCTTGGTGCAGTAAACCGTACCCCAGAAATTGATGTCCATTACTTTTCGCAGGGTATCCAGCTCTACATCTTTTACCAGCGCGCGCATGGAAATGCCCGCATTATTGATCAATATGTCGATGGTACCAAAGGATTTGATCACCGCATTGATAAAATTGACACAATCGCCCTCTTTGCTCACATCCGTGGCCTGCACCATTAGGGGCAAGCCGGAATGGGCCGATTGCAGCAGGTATAATTTATCAAAATTGCGTCCGCAGGTGGCCACTTTGGCGCCGGCATGAAGAAAAGCGTCTACCAATGCCTTCCCTATTCCTTCGGAGCCTCCGGTGATTACCACGACTTTATTTTCAAATATGGACATATCTTATGTGTTGGACAGGCAAAAATAGGCAGTTAGCCCATCAGTTATCAACAGGATTTGCGGATATGGTATAATTATTTACTTAAAAATTTGGCTGGCTTTGTATTTCACCTATTTTTGCACTCCCAAAATGTAGGGGGTCTTGTAAAAAAAGATTCGATTCCGTAGCTCAGTTGGTAGAGCAATACACTTTTAATGTATGGGTCCTGGGTTCGAGTCCCAGCGGGATCAC